>DAOUWX010000242.1 GCA_030666935.1 Atribacterota bacterium
AAATTCCTTCGATAGCCAGGTCAAGAGCAATAAGATTATTTCTTAAATCACTCATCATCTCTTCAAATCTGGTATAGCCCTCGGAATAAGGTTCAACATACCCGTAGGTAACCTTTGTTTTAGGAGGCATCGCCTTACCCGCCATAGTATAACTCTGTTTGGCATATAAAATGGTATCATGCCTTAATTCAGTCCAGGAACCCAGTACGGTCTGTAGCTCTTTATCTATCCAGGCAGGATTTTGCATAAAGCAAGGTGAATTTGTATCTATGTTCTCCTCCAATAAGGGGAGCAAGGCATAAAGCCAACGCCAGTAGAGATTCTGCTTCCATTCCTCTACGGTTTTAAGATAAAATTCTTCTTTTAAATTATTTAGTTGATTATAATACTCGGTATACTCAGTATCTCCTTCTACCTTTAAAATTTCCGGTGCCCTCTTTGACCCTAGTACAGCACATATATCTAACCCCCGGGGGAAAGCCCTGACCGGGCCAAAGTTGGGAATAATTTCCATAGTAAAAGGTTTCTTATCCCCGGTATATTGCATAACTACCTTCTCACCTTTAACTCCAAATACCAATTCCTGAAACATATAAGAATCAGGAATAAATCTCTGTCCCATAAATCTAAAACCCTGAGTTGAAACTCTAAAATCACCATCCTCTGCAAAAGCTAAACCGGAAAGAATCTTAGGTGCTCTTAATTGTATCGCCCTATCAATAAATTCAGCGAGCTTTTCTTGATTATTATATTTATCAATAGATTCATTGGGGGGAAATATTTCCTTAATAAGTTTTATATAGTCATCGATATATAAATCATCGGTCTTTCCCACAAAATAGACTGTAGGCTCATAAATCATCTTCCATAATTTAAAGGTATCTTCATCTCTTAAAAGGGCATCAGCCATTAAAATGGCTTGCAGGGTCATCTTCTTACCATAAGTTATAGTTGGTTCTTCTAAATCCGGTCTTAATTTAAAATCAATGCGCCCATACCACATCATTACCTTAAAATAATTCTCTAGTTTTTCATTTCTGGTGTAATGGCCTCTAGGGATATACTGGCTATAATCTTCGTAGGCATAAGGGGTCTGATAAATGCTGGGGTTTTTTATATAGGTTAAAAGTTCCCTAAACTCTAATCCTTTGTGATTCTTTATATTTTCACACTCTTGTTCCACCAATTCGTTTAATCCATAATCAACCTGATATTCAGGTTCAAATTGCCTTTTAGCCACAGCAAAAAAACCGATATTTAATCTAGCAGCCTCTTTGACCTCTTCACTACTCGCTTCATTATGTTGTTTAATAGAAAGTTCGAGCATGCGGTTAGTAAGTTCGACTGCTGAATCATATAGTTTTTCCACTTCTAAAATTCGCAAAAGATAATCAAAAAATATATGGCCGGTATGGAGAACTGCGTCAGTGGTTATAAATATAGGCTGGTTGGTATCTTTACATTCTAAATAGATATCACTTATCTCTTTATAATAGGCAGGTGAAACTGCAAAACCATTTTTTCTAAGAAGCTCAGATGCTGCAGGAGATAAATGAAATTGTCGGATATTAGAGATATCTTCAAGAGAATATAAGTCTGTTTTGTTTTCTGTTGAAAAAACTGGCGAAGTTGATAAAAAAAATAGGAGTACTAAATATAGAAAACAAATTATAATTGTTTTAAAATTAACTCTTTTCATGAAATTTATCCTCCATTCTTTTAGTATCGCGTATTGCGTGAAGATTTATCCCCCTCACCCCAACCCTCTCCCTCCAAGGGGAGAGGGAATGATGTATAGACAGGCGAGACGCCTGTCCTCCGGAGTGGAGATTTTGCTATACACTTCACTCACCCTATTTTCCTTCCTATACTTCCTGCCCGCACCTATACGCTATACGCTGTACGCTCCACGCTATTCTTCACTCGACCGACTCTCTTAACAGATCAAAAAAGCCATTTAAATAACCTAAGCCTAATAGTATATCTTTTTTCATCAAATTAATCAATTTCTGGCTATCCGGAGAATTGGCTACTCTAATTATTTCTTGTTTCTCAAGAATAAGTAATTCTTGATCATTATCTAACACAGGAAATAATTTCATAGTCTCTCGATAAGACAAGGTAAAATCTTTCCTGGCCTTCTTACTTAGTTTAATGGCACTATCTATTACATCATCCATCTTAACAGTTTTCACCCCGGGAAGCAGATTATAAAATTCCTCTTTCTTGTGTTCAAAAAGATATCCATTGAAATCTTCGTATCCGTAATGAGCATTGGTAATCAGTATAGTCAGTTTTTTTACATTAAAAAATTTCTTAAAGAGGACATCCAAAGGAGCCGGATAGGTATGATAAGGTTGGGATACGTCTTCCAGGTAATGAATTGCTCGAGCAGCAAACCTAAAACCCCAATAATTATCGCCTTTCCCGAAGGCAATCTTAGACATTTCAAAAAAGTGATTGGCTCTTTTGGGGGCATCTCCGGCCTTTAGTAAACCTGTAAACACAGAAAAATACATATGGCGATACCCCTGACTTCCCCCGGTTAAAGCTTGTAGTTTATTTAATTCTAAATTAGTATCTAAATCCCAATCCGGTTCGTCCGAATAATTTATAAGAATATCTGAAGCCTTCGTTTTTCCTCCAACCTCCCCCTCAATATATTTTATTACAAATTCCGGATTATATTCACCCTGGTCTATATTTTCATAAGTATAAGGAGTTATTTCGATTTCGAGGAAATTATTTATCCAATCATTATTTTTTATGGCCAGCTCAGTATAAAAAAAGTGACTGTTCCAGGAAAACACATTTATAGAACTTAAGACAAAAACTGAAAAAATTAGCAGAATAAGAATGGGTATTTTCTTTTTAAGCTTCATAATTACTTCATTCCCTTCTAAAATTTTGTTTTGGATTTACACTGCCTGTTTCATCTGAGTCTTCCCTGGTACAAATAGGGGTACAAGCATTGCGAGAATGACAGAAAAAGTAACTACCCCCATATTATTTTTCAAAAGGGAATTGATATTTGGTTAATCCAAGCTCTTCTTTTAAGGTAAGAATCTGTTGCTGAAGATTTTGATTTATAGGGGCACCTTTATCTTTTCTTTCTAACCAGGCTATATATTCTTTCTCACCGGCGGTGTAAATTCTCTCTGCTTCAGGAGCTTTTTTAGAAGCTCGAAGAGAACGAAGAATATCTCCGGTAATTTTCTTAAATGATTCAATATCTGTAAAGGAAGATATATTAATGGCTATAAAAAAATGTCCCAGATTAATAGGTGCAGGGTTACCTTCCTCTACTCCCAATAACATCTTAAGATACTTCCCGTTTTGTAGAGCAGCGGAAAGGATTTCTACTATAGTAGCATAACCATAACCTTTATAA
>DAOUWX010000428.1 GCA_030666935.1 Atribacterota bacterium
AAAATCCTTCTTTTTCTATAAAATATTATCATATTATGGAACAATAAAAAAATTGGGTATTAAAATGAAGAGATCTTGCCATACATTTTCGTAATTTTTTTATTTTAATAAATTTTCAAAAATCCTTCTTTTTCTATAAAAAAAGCCCTTCAGTAAAAAGCCAAAGGGCTAGTTATTGTCTGGCTTTCTCTATTGGTCACGTTTAGAACTTGTAAGAGAAATATTACAATAGAAAATATTAAATTAAATCAAATATTTCTTAATTATTAGAAGTAATATTTAACAATTAGAATTTGTAAAGTATCCATAAAAAATAAAAATTCCTTCAGTTAAATGCCCAAGGACTTAACTTGGAGATGACTCCGTTTTAGTATAATGAATTACCTTGAGTCATTTTTCTATGATTTGTAGATCATCGCCCTCTTGTTTACTTTCAAACAATAAAAATGGACTTATTTAAGATAATTTAAAGCAAAGTTTGCAAAAAATCTTGCACCAGTTTAGGATCATATTTCTTCCCTGCTTCATTTTGCAACTCTTTTATTGCTTCTTCTTTTCCAAGCTTCTTGCGATAAGGTCTAGTAGAAATAAGTGCCTGATATGTATCTACCAAAGCAATCAATCTAGCCTCCGTAGATATTTGCTCTCCAGATAATCCATTCGGATATCCCTTCCCATTCCAAGTTTCCCGAATTTCCCTAATTACAGGGATTATATTTTCTAATCCTCTAATGCATTTTATTATCCTGGTACTATTTTCAGTATTTCTCTTAATAATTTCCCATTCTTCTTGATTTAACGGGGCAGGTTTATTCAAAATGTGATCCGGAATGATAAGCTTACCTATATCATATAAAAGAGAAGCTGTCTTAATTGTTCTTATACTCTTTTTCCCCAATCCTATCCTTTTAGCAAATAGTGAAGCCTGTTCTGATACACGCCTAGAATGCTCACTAGTATATCCATCTTTTAGGTTCACAGTTTTGGCTAGAGCATAGATTATTTCAGGAAGAAGGTCTTCTTCGTAAAATTTTGGTTCATTAGCTTTTATCTTCCATTGATTCCAAATAAAGACCTTTTTTCCTGTAGAACTATGTTTGGCAAAAGTCATACTTCGGTCGGCTTTTACCAAAAGCTCTTCAACAGAGCTACCATGAATAGGATAAGATGCTATTCCAATACTCAAATTTAATAAAAGTGCATGGGTGTCGGCTTCTATTGTCTTAATAAAAGTCTTGTGTACTCTTTTAGCTATTCTTTTTGCTTGGAAAGAGTCTGTGTTAGGAAGAAGTATAACAAATTCATCTCCTCCATATCTACAGAGAGTATCTTCCTTTCTTAAAGAAGATTCTATAGACTTTGCTGTCTGACAGAGAAGTCTATCTCCCTCTGTATAACCTTCTATTCTGTTATAAGCTTTAAATTTATCTATATCGCAGAATAAAAAAGATACATATTCCATTTTCCGTGAAGATCTTGCAATTTCTTCTTGTGCCCTGGTTAAAAAGTAAACCCTGGAATAAAGACCAGTCAACCAATCTCGAATAGAACTTTCTTCTAGATGCTTTTGATATCTCATCCTTTCCAAAATATGAGCAGTTTGTTCTGCAAGCATATTTACTATTCTACTTTCTCTT
>DAOUWX010000013.1 GCA_030666935.1 Atribacterota bacterium
ACAGGTTGAACAATTAAAATCTTATATCCTTGATAAACCGGAAGCTTTATAGTTGAAACTATGTTACCGATTACTTTACCTAAAATCATAATTATTCTCCAATATTTACCTGATCAACTATGCCCATAATAGTCAGATCAGAAGGGTTAAACCAATTTTTAAGTCCCAAAGCCGCCTCTCTGCCGCCTTCATAGTAAACAATATCATTTATACCTGCCTGAACCGTATCGCAAGCTACTACAGGATCACCATTTTTTTCTAATTTTTCATTAAGAGGCTGAACTAATAATAGTTTTATACCCTGAAAGGATTCTACTTTCTGGGTACAAACAATATTACCAATCACTTTTCCTAATTTCATATCTAACCTCCAAATATTCAGCTCATAATAAATTAATCGTTAATTTATCGTATCGAGTATCGAGTATTGCGTATGTATTAGTTATCCAGTTACCCGGTTTGCCAGTTTACCAGTTAAGGATTAATTAACCTGTTATTAGTAAAACAGGCGTATAATAACACGCCTCTACTTACTGAAAACCGATAACTGAAAAGTGTTAACTAAAACTTGTTTTAATACTAATGACTAATTAGCGTTTTATATTTTTCTTACTCTTATTACTCGCATCTATACGCTAAACGCTAGGTTTGTTCACTAACGACTAATTTAACTTTAGACAATTCTAAAATAACCGACCAGGACACAACGTCTTTCCCGGGTAAAAGTTCTTGCTCTAGTTAATCCTTCTCCGGTAGGAGTAGCAATGGTAAAGGAAGTATAACCGGCACCTCCGAATCCTAATCCGCTATAACACGGTCCGTTCTTTATAAAAAGAGAACAGTTCATTAATTGGGCCATCTTGGAAAGTTTAGCAATATTCTTGGAATGAATAGAGGCGGTATGTCTAAAATTATGTTCACACTGCACGGCAAAATCTATGGCTTCATCAACATTATTAAAACGAACCAGAGGAATCACCGGTAAAAGTTGTTCGGTCCAAACCAATGGATGATGACGGTCTACCTCGCAAAGCAATATTTTAGTCTGTTCAGAGATGTCTAACCCGATATCCCGGGCTATTACACTGGCGTTTTTTCCTACATATTCTTTGTTTGATACTCCTTCATGTTCGGGCTTTCCCGGATCAGCAATTACCAATTTGGTAACCTTTTCAATCTGCTCACCTTTTAATTCATATGCACCATTTTTTACCATCTCTTCTTTTAATTTATCGGCAATTTGGGAAACAGCTAAAATCTCCTTCTCGCATACACAGACAATATTATTATCAAATCCTGCTCCATTCACAATGTCACGGCCGGCTTTAATCAGATCAGCTGTTTCATCAACCACACAGGGGGGATTTCCGGGACCAGCAGCAATTACTTTTTTGTCACTTTCCATAGCTTTCTTAACAACCGCCGGACCACCGGTTACTACCAGTAATCTAATTTTAGGATGTTTCATCAAAGTTTGAGCTGAATCGATAGTCGGATTACCAATAGCACACAGAACATTGGGAGGACCACCGGTTTTTATAATCGCTTGATTGATCAAGGAGACAGTAAAGCAGGAACTTTTTTTAGCCATAGGATGGGGATTGAAAACTACCGAATTTCCACCGGCAATCATACTTATACCATTATTAATAACTGAAGAAGTAGGGTTGGTAGAGGGTATAATAGAGCCGATAACCCCGTAAGCTGCCCGTTCCATCAAGGTCATTCCATTATCATCGGAATAAGCTGTAGGTTCGAGGTCTTCTATCCCCGGAGTTTTTAAAGCAGCTAATCTATTTTTTTCAATTTTATCTTCTACTCTGCCAAAAGTAGTTTCCTCCACGGCTAATTTAGAAATTTCTTCCAGATTACCTACAATTGTTTTGCGTATGCTTCGAATTATCTCTCTACGTTGATCTAAAGTTAATTTAATCAGTTCAAGATGAGCGGCTTCAGCAGCATCGACAGCAGCATTTACTTCTTGAAAAATACCATCCTGACCTGAAGAAGGTTTACTTAATGAACTATCCAATATTTTTTTATCGCTTTTATCGCTTTCCAATTTATTAAGCACACTTTCAATTATTGATTTCAAATCTTTTTCATTTATTTCCATAATTTACCACCTATGTGTAAATTTCTATTTTATCTTTAATAAATGAAGTAAGGTTTAATCTCCGGATGAGGGTTGGGAATAATTACCTCTTTGCAAAGCAGGCCTTTATCACCTATAACCTTTACTGCTGCCTTGACTGCAGCTTCCACCTCGTGTATATTCCCTATCATTTTAATATAGGATTTACCGCCCATCCCCACAGCTAATCTAACCTCGCTAATTAAAACATTGGCTGTCTTGGCAGCTATATCGGCAGCTTCAATACTGGCAATTACCGAAAAAGATTCTACTACAGCCACAGCATCCCAAATTTTACATTCAACTGTGCCGATAATTGCCGGAATAATCTGAGAATGCAAATTGGGAATAAATAATTCGTCAACTATATAACCTTCTCCAATTTCCTTGCCAGCGGTAAGAGAAGCATCGACTGCTGCCACATCACCGCTAAAAAGAACTACAAATTTTCCCGGACAAATCGTCCTCGCATCTATTACTTTCACCGAGGCAGCTTTTACTATACCGTCTAAAGCCTTTATCCCTACTGCTATACTATTAAATTCTAATACTCCAAGAACGATTATATCCATATCTTACCTATCTTTCATTATTATTTTTTAATAATAATCCTTTCCTCGTCAATATAAGTTATTCTGCCTTTAATACTTGCGTGTAACTGTGCACCTAATTTTCCCTTGGGGATTTCTGCAATAAGGTCACCCTCATTTACTTGTTCAGCAATTTTCACTACAGGTTTCGAAGAAACACCCGTATGTTGTTTGAGTAAAATCTCCACTTGATCGGGATCGGTTTCTATTACCGGTAATGGGCGTCGGCCATCTTCATCATACTTATCTAATCTCAAGCGATTTTTAATCCTCGAACTGGGGATATTTCTATATTCTTTCATCTCTCTTGAATTTTCTTCTTTCCCCGAAAACTTGGGTTGATAGCCAGCTGCCAGAAGATTTTCCTTAATTTTTTGATTTATAATGCGAGGGGATAATTCCATCGGACAGGCAAATACCTCGCAAAGCCCGCATTCACTGCATAGAAAAGCATTTTGAATTATTTCATACGGAAGATCGAGTCCAAAGTTTATCTGTCTCATAATCTTATGGGGATAAAGCTCGTGACCTAATAAATAACGAGGACATAAGTCGGTACAATAACTGCATTGGCAACAGGCAGCTTTGCTTTGCTTGATAATATATTCAATTCTTAAGGTCTTCTTCAAAACTAAAGGATGGTCTCGAGGTAAAACCAGAATCCCGGTGGTAGTTTTAGTTACTGGCGTATCGAGATCAAAGACTACCTTACCCATCATAGGTCCCCCCATAATGACTACAAAATCTTCTATGGTAGGTTCACAAAGATTTATAATTTCCCGGAAAGAAGTACCAATTCGTGCAATTATGATATTCGGTTTTTTTACTTCTCCTATACAGGTTAGTACCCTTCTGGTAACTGCATTACCTTTTTCTGCCATGTACATATTTCTCAGGGTCTCTACATTGTTTACCAAACAACCTATATCCGGAGGGATTCCGCCTTCCGGAATAATTTTGCCGGTAATTTCCTGTACCAGGATAAACTCATCACCGACCGGATAATAATCCTTAAGAAGGAATAGTGATATATTTTTCTTTCCAGTAATAGCTTTTTTTATATTTCCTGCAATAGATAGGTCTTTTTTTTTCAGGGCAATTACCCCTTTTTTTGCACCAGTTGACTGCATGACTAACTCTAAACCTTTTACTACCTCTTCTCCCTGTCTCTCCATAATATATTTATCATTGTAAAGAAGAGGTTCACATTCCGCTCCATTTCCAATTACTACATCATATTTATTGGCCACCTTGATATGGGTGGGGAAACCGGCACCGCCAGCTCCTACTACTCCCATATCTCTTAGCACATTTTCAAGTGCCATAAGTCATTCCCCTTCTTCTAAACTATATCGCCTATTTTTTAAAAACAATTTTATTGTGTTCTTCTACCATATCGACAATTCCTACAATTACACAATCAACTGGTTTTTGATGGGTAATTTCTGTCTGTCTTGCAGAACTCCCCTGAGACATTATTACCATCTCTTCTACTCCTGCTCCAACAAGATCCACGGCTACCAAATAATTATCATCTACCTTTCCTTTATAATTGCAGGTTTGAACAAGAAGACATTTCTTTCCTTTTATTCCTTCATCCATTTGGGTACTAACTACAGTCCCTACAATTTTACCAAATATCATCTCAACCTCTTTTTAAATTATTTAAAATCTGAAGAAGCTATTCGCTATTATTTGTCTTTCCTGTATACATATTCCCCATTAATATCTATGAAGTCGACTATAGATATTATGGTTGCATCACTTGGTTTGCCTTCAGTGGTAGCTGTCATCCGGGAACTACTTCCGGCTACAAAAAAAACTATTTCCCCTAATCCTGCACTAACGCTATCCATTGCTACCAAATAATCACCCTTCCCCTGCATATTAGAAGGATTAATTTTCTCCAGAAGTAAAAATTTTACACCCTCAATTTTTGGTTCTTTCCTGGTTGATACAACCGTACCCACTACTTTTGCCAGTATCATATTTTTCCCTCCTGTACTATGGGTGTATCACTTAATCAGTGCTCATTTTTTCTTTTTTGCTTTTGACTGGACCCCTGCCCAAAGGAAGAACATTATCTACATTACTATGTGGTCGCGGAATAATATGAACAGAAATTACTTCACCAATTTTTTGGGCAGCTGCGTTTCCGGCATCAAGGGCGGCTCGAACAGCTGCAACATCACCACGTACAATTGCAGTATTGTATCCACCACCAATTTTTTCATAGCCCACCAGATCAACCCTAGCTGCTTTCACCATAGCATCTGCAGCCTCTACCATTGCAGCAAAACCTCTTGTTTCAATCATTCCTAATGCATCTGTATAAATATCCATTGTTAACCTCCTAAAATTTTTTATTAATTATTTAAGCTTAATTCAAATAATATCATTGATCATCTATCACGGTCTTTTCTTTAGTTATACAAAGAAAATAATTTAGTTAGAACAACCCTTTATTAAAATTATTCCACTCGTATAATCCTCCCTGTTTAAATATTTTTTATTCCAACTTATAATAATTCATTTAGCGGTAATCCATCTTTTGGAATAAATTGTCTCCAATAGTCAACTGATTCTTTCATTTTTTTTATAATATCGTAACTAAATTCTGTATTATTTGCAAATATTTCAAAAGAAAGAAAAATATTATCACAACGAGGAGGCATTTCTAATTCTTCTTTCTTTTCATATGATCTTGCTATTGCTTTTAATACTTTATCGGGCATTATAATACCCTTATTATTATATTCTTTTGTAAATGGTGCATGCCCCCAAGAACAAGTCCCATCATTCTGCTGTAAATGTACTATGGGAGAATAACATGCCAATTCTTCAAACCAGTTATATGTATCTCCATCCTTATATTCTGCAAACATATAAGGATATTTGTCCATTTCAAATTCTATTTTTTTGACATAATCTTTTAGATTTATTATATCGCTTTTTAAGGCTTTTTCAAAAATATTATATGCGGAGAGAGGACCTAACCATATATTTTCAATTTTACCACCTTGTTTAAATCCAGATATTGCATTCTTTATATCTTCAAATTTAGGTCTCAAAAATTTTCGCTGCCCTATTTGATGTCCTACATCTATAGTTATATAGAATGGTTTTTTTGTTCTCCCATATATTTCTTTGATAATTTCTTTTGCCCCTTTTATAGTCCATGGAGTTTGTTGAGGTGAATACATCTGCTCTAAACTAATCTGCACTTTTCCATTTTCCCAGGCATAAACAGCTAATTCCGAAAGATTTTCTAAAATTTGTTCATGAGTTTTATTAAAAACTTCGGGAGATTGAAGTGCATTCTCGGGTACTGCATGAAGATAAAAGCCAAGACCGCTATTCAAACTTTTTGCTACTTTTACCATCTTCTTAAGCCAGCTTTCAAGAAGCCTCTTACTTACACGTCTATCAGGATGTGCCAATCCTATTGTTCTATAAGTTTGATAACCGGTATAAAAATTAACAACTTTAGTTCCTGTCTTTTCTTCCGAAATCTTAACATTCTCAACCCAATTTTTAAGATATTCTTCTGTATTATACAAAGGATCACACTCATTATCTGTGCTCATTTCAATGTATTTTAAACCGATATCTTTTATTTTTTTTGCCCATTCCATTGGGTCAACCCAACGCTTTATCGCGAAGCAATTGTCGGCAACCAAATAAATCCGCGGGTATTTCATTTATTTTAATCTCTCCTACTCAAATTTTTTCTACAAACTCCATAATAAAAACACAAAACAGAGTTTCAAATTATTTTGTATTTAAATATTATTTATTTTAAATTAAGTGTAAACACTACTCGAAATTAGTACAAATTATAAATATCAATTATTAATTATTACTACTTGTTACATTTTTATCATTTTATCATAATTCAGTAATTTGTCAGCTAAAATTTGTATAATTTTATTCAAAAATTAAAAATACTTAAAGTACCACTAATTGTCCTACCTCTTAACAAATTCGTAGTGTAGTAGTAGGATCGAAAAAATAAAAACGATTATTTCTTAATTCAAGCCCTACAGTACTATTTAATTCCGGTCTCTGATCAGAGGATATTTTTGCTTTAACTTCTATTGAATCAGTTTCTACTGTTATAATCGAGATCTGGCCAATAGTCTCTACACGCACTACTTTTCCCTGTATATGTGTATGCTCATCCTTAGTCTCTGGTTGGGTTAGGCTTATATCCACCGGACGAATACCTATCTTTAGTTTTGAATTTATTCCCTTCGTTTTCAACAACTTTTGATCCTCAGCTCTTATTAAAACTTTTTGGGATGTACCGGTAAATGTATATTCCCCATTCCCCTGATATTCAGCGTCAAATATGTTCATAGGTGGCTTGCAAATAAAAGTTGCTACATATAAATTTATTGGATTATTATAAACATCATCAGGTTTACCAATTTGTTCAATATTTCCTTTATTCAGGACACAAATTCTATCTGCCATAGAAAGTGCTTCTATTTGGTCCGGTGTAGCATATAAAGTAGTTATTCCTTTTTTTAATTGAATTTTTTTAAGTTCAGAATGCATTCGATGTCTTAGCTTTGCATCCAGATGAGCAATGGGTTCATCTAAAAGATAGATTTTCGGCTCACGTACCAATGTCCGTCCAAGTGCCACTCTTTGCTTTTGCCCTCCTGACAATTCGTTTGGATAACGATAAAGTAACTCCCCGATATCTAACATATTAGCAATTTCCTTAACTCTTCCTTCTTTTTCCTTTTTGGAATATTCCATTTTTCTGATAGGGGATTCTAAGGGAAACATTAAATTTTGGAAAACAGTCATAAATGGATAGAGAATATAATTTTCAAATGCTATAGACGTATCACGTTGCTGGGGGAAAAATTGCGTTATATCTTTATCATCCAGAATAACCTTACCACTATCCGCTTCCTCTATCCCCGAAATTATATTAATAATTGTAGATTTCCCTGCTCCCGAAGCACCAAATAAAACAAACAATTCACCCTCCGTAAGTTCTAAATTTACATTATTTAGCGCTATTATATTGCCAAACTTCTTATTAATATTAATTAATTGTAGTTTTGCCATTATTCCTCTCCTCTGGTTACCTGTAAAATATTTATTAATTGAAATTATTCACTCATTAAAAATATTGTACCCACTCTCTGTATCAAAGAAATGTAACTTTCTTTGATCAAAAGTTACATAAATTTTCTGCCCAATTTTTAATTTTAAATCTTGCATTAACTGCGCAAAGAAAAGTTCTCCCTCGCTGAGTTTCATAATTATGGTAGTGGAATCACCTTTTCGTTCGACAAAATCAACCTCCATCGCAGTGCTGCCGGGGTTTTCAGTTAAACTAACCGCCACATCCTCAGGGCGTATCCCCATTTTTAATTTTTTTCTACCACTGTATGTCAAAAAAGTCTTCTCTAATACCTTATCAAGGTTGAAAACAAATTTTGATGATTTAATAATATATTTATCCTCTTCCCTTACTAATTCACAAAAAATGAAATTCATTGGCGGTTCTCCGATAAAACCTGCAACAAATTCATTACTTGGATTATTATATATATCCAAAGGTTTTGCTATTTGTTGTATGCGGCCTTTATCCATTATAAGAATACGATCCGACATAGACATAGCCTCCTCTTGATCATGAGTAACATATATTGTAGTCATGCCAAGATCATCAATTTTTCTTTTCAGTTCATCCTTCATCTTTTCACGAAGACTAGTATCTAGATGGGAAATGGGCTCATCCATAAGCATTACGGCAGGATCTCTAATAATTGCCCGTCCTATTGAAACTCTTTGCATTTCTCCACCACTTAATTTTTTCACGTTATGGTGGGAAATATCTTCTAGATTTAAAAAATTTATAGCTCCTTTGACCTTTTGATCAATGTCTTTTTCGGACACTTTTCTTATCCTAAGTGGAAAGGCTATATTTTCATAAACTGAGAGGTTAGGGTACAAAGCCCAATTTTCAAATACCAGCGCAATATTTCTCTCAGAAGGTCTCAATTTATTTACGCAACGATCATTAAAATAAATCTCACCTCTACTAACTTCTTCCAAACCTGCAATCATACGCAGCGTGGAAGATTTGCCACATCCGGAAGGTCCAAGGATGGAAAAAAACTCTCCATCCCTACATTCCCAAGAAGCATCTAGCACTGCTTCTACAGAACCGTATAACTTGTATACATTGCGAAATTCAATTTTACTCATCTTTTTATTACCCCATTAACAAAATTCATTATTAAAAATATGATTTTTATTTTTTAAAATATTTTTTAAAAATACTATACTTTTAGCGTTTCACAGCTGCACCGGTAATAGTTTTCAACATAGTATTGGAAAATAGGAAGACTACAATATAGATCGGTATTATGCCTACCAATGCTCCCGCTGACATTTGACCAAATTGTACACCATGCTGCCCCACAAATTGCGAAACACCTACCGGGAATGTCATGGATTTAGGACTATAGGTCAGTATTAATGCAAATAAAAATTCAGACCACGAAAGCAAAAAACATATTACAGCAGCAGATATTACTCCAGGTTTAATCATAGGTAAAACTATTTTAAATAGAGTTCTAAATTTACTATAACCATCTACCCAGGCAGCCCTCTCTACCTCTTCTGGTAATCTACGTATATGGCCTTCAATAAGCCAAACTGCGATCGGCATATTTAACAGCATGTGCACCATACTCAAACCTATCATATTATCAGCTAACCCAAGAATCCTAATCATACTGAAAATATACAGACTAACTACAATAGGTGGCATTATATACGTCCCAAGTATCAACATGGGAAGTAAAGGACCACCTGTACCAAAACGATTAATCGAGTAACTCGCCATCAATGCAACTATCATAACCAAGAATGTACTAATAGACGCCACAACTACTGAGTTAAATATGTATTTAATTATAGGTACACTTTCGAAAGTTCTCACCCAGTTTAATGTTGTAAATCCACTTTTAGGAAACAAAGCCCCCGACATACGAACTTCTAGCGGCATCTTCATTGAAGTTATAAACATAAAAAATATAGGGGTTAAAATAAACAACATGAATAGAGCGAGAATGATGAAATATATTATTTTCCCTTTAAACATATTATTGTTTACTCTTTTTTTTATCGTTTTCGAGTTTGATACAATTTTATTTTCCATTGTTCGCGTTATTCCCCCTTTAAAGCTTTTTTATGTATAGTGGTAATCGACATAGCCACCACACTTATAGTAAGTAAAACAATTATACTTAGTGCTCCTCCGTAACCGGTATTGAACATCTTGAACACAACACGATAGATGTAAAAAGATGTCACTTGAGTTCTTATTCCCGGACCACCATATGTAAGCATATAAACTAAATCAAAAACTTTAAGAGCTATTAAAAATTTGAAAAGAAAGATAATAATTATATTAGGCAAGACCATTGGCAAGGTTAATCTTCTAAAAACCTGCCAGGGACTGGCACCATCCACATCAGCGGCTTCATAGGGCTCTTTAGGCAATAATTGAAAAACAGATAAGGACAACAAAAAACAAAATGGAGTCCACTGCCAAATATCAGTAAACATAATTGCTGGCATTGCCAGGTCATTCTCACCTAAAAAAGCAACTACTCTCTGGAATATCCCCCATTTATACATATAGTGATTGATTAAACCAGAGTTCGGATCGTAAATTAACTTCCATATCATAGCTGTGGCCACGGGTGGAGTAAAAAGAGGAAGCAGCGATAATGTACTCAATAATATCGCAGTTCCTTTTGATTTAATTTTTATGACAATGAACGCCAAAGTAAATCCCAAAAAAATTTCAATAGCAGAAACAGCAAAAGCAAACCATAAAGTATTAAATATTGATTGCTTAAAAATATTATCCTGGAATGCTTGCTTATAATTAGCAAATCCTATAAAGTTCTGAAAAGCCCTGGCTATTGTTGAATCAGTTAAACTTATCCCAAAAACATAAATCAAAGGTGTAATTGTTACCACTAACATCATTAGAATAATCGGAACTATCATTAAGGTTGGAGTATTTTTTTCTATATTTATTTTCACTTCGAACTCCTTTTTAAATACTACGATAAGAATTATCACATAATTTGTATTAAGAGATGGGACATGAAATCTGAAAAACATCATATCCCATCTCTACTAACTTTTTCTAAAATATTTATTAATTTTTAAGGATTTCTTCCCATGCTTTCTGAGTATCATCCAGTGCCTGTTGGGGAGATTTATCACCACTTAGCGCCAGTGATAAATTATCAGTAAGTGGTTCTTGTAATTCAAACCACAAAGCACTTCTAGGCCAAAAAACCGCATGCTGATGTGCTTTCCTAATTGCATCCACTACTTCTTGGCTAACAAAATCAACAAATCCTGGATTATCGAGCGTAGACCATCTAACAGGATCAAGGCCACCTACTACTACGTTTAAATCCAAACAAACATCGGGGCGAGCAGCAAATTCCATGAATGCTATTGCAATTTCTTCATTTTTTGATAAAGTAGAAACACCAAGTCCCCAGCCAGCATTCGCTGGAGCTATTGTCTGACCTTTCGGTCCGGGACCCTTTGGACATGGTACAGCTCCCCATTGACCAACAATAACTGATTCTTCCGGATTGTCAGACATCGCGCCCATATCTGTCCAAAATTCAGTCATTGCAATCTTACCACTTGTCCAACCAGACATCAACTCATCAAAATGGACTGCGGTTGGTTTCGAATAGGCATATTTACCCTGTTCTACCAAACCCTCCAAGGCTGCAACTGCTTCAGGACTATTTACAGCCGGTTTATCATTGGAGTCAAAGAAACTACCACCGTAACTGCCAAGGCGACTAAGAAATGCGCCAACCAGCACTAAAGGATCCTTAGCACCCATAATACCGCACCCGTAAACATTATTGCCCTTCTCGCCTTCTGTTATTATCTTGGCACATTCCAGGTATTCGTCCCAGGTCGCCGGTGGATTTAGGTTGTACTTCTCAAAAATAGGTTTGAGATACCAAAGTAACCAAAGATCACCATCGTAAGGAACTCCGTAGCGCTTTCCATCCATTAAAGTATATGCATCAACAAAAGCTTCCATGTAATCATCAAAATCCAATTCATCTGCCTTGCTGTTCCACCAGCCTGTTACATCTGCTAAAACATTATTCTCAATCAGTGTACCAAGGCCGATGTACCAGTATTCAATAACATCGAAATGTCCTACTCCTGAGGTTACATCTAAAACGGGTTTTTCAATACAATTAGGTAAAGGTACCGCAGTGATATTAACCTTACAGCCGGTTTCCTCTTCAAACATTCCTGCTAAAGTGGTACCAGCGACAACATGTGGCTGAACAGTTAAAAAATTTATCTCTTTCCCGGCATATATCTTATCTGCCGCTCCAACTGTTAGAGCCATTAAAAATAACAGTGCAACTATTAACATAATACTTATGCTTAATCTTGTCTTTTTCATTTTTATCTCCTTTTTATAATTTTTTTATTGATGTTTTTATTCATTTATCTTTTAAATCTAATTTAGGCTATTTAAAAACATTCAACACTTTCACAGCTTTCACTTTTCACTTTACATCTATTCGGGATAGCGCAGATATTAACTACCACGAAAACTCAATAAATCTACTATAAATAGATCACCCCCCTCTTTTTTAATCAGCTGCAACTATTATTCGGACAATAATACTCTTTCTCTTATTTCATCATTAACTATATTGTGTTGATTATCTTCTCAATTATATAAGTCAAGAATATTAGGAGAAATTTTCCTTTTGCTTTTTTTCTTTGCAGGTTTATTATTTACCTCTTATTTATTCCTTTTTATATTCCCAATATGAGCTTACCCGGGTAATAATACATCTGTTATTTTTTACATTCGTCATTTCGTGTACTTTTTATTACATTTTATGTTATTTTATTATCAATAGTATCACAATTATTTGTAATTTGTCAATTTTTTTGAAAATATTTTCATTCAAAAATTGAAGATAAACTCTTAATAATAATTTAGAAATACAATAATACTGAATCAACCTACTGAAAGATCATATATTATAAAATATTCACATTAGAAGTTTATCAATTACCAATTAGAAGATCTAATTACACATTATCTAAAAAAAGAAATAGAAAGAAAATATATCCAAAAATTTCAGGTATTGAGAAAACAAGATTCTTTGCTTTAGAAAAATTAGTAAAAAATAAATTACTTTCTCAATAAAAATTATTAATCCATGTAATAACCACCATTTATATTAATGGTTTCTCCCGTTATGAAAGATGCTCTATCGGATGCAAGAAACATTATCAGACTGGAAATATCTTCTACTGTTCCAAGTCTTTTAAGAGGAATTATATCAGCAACTTTTTTCTTTTTTTCCTCATCCCAATAACGCATCATCCTGGTCATTATTGCATGAGGAGCTATAGCGTTACAGGTTATACCAAATGGTCCTAATTCTCTTGCGGTAGAGCGAGTTAAAGTAATAACAGCACCTTTGGAAGCTCCATAAACATTTACGGTAGTATTATCTCCTCTCTTACCTGTAATTGAAGCAATATTTACAATTCTGCCGTATTTTTTTACTTTCATTATTGGAGTAATCGCTCTTGTTAAATAGAGAATACTTTTTAGGTTTATAGCCAGTATTCTATCTATCAATTCATCGTTTGTATCCTCTATACTCCCCGCAACCAACAATCCTGCACTATTTACAACTATATCAACAGTTCCGAAAACATCTACGGTTCTTTGAACCATTTCATCTATCTTTTTACTGGAAGATACATCGCACTGTGCAGAAATACATTGCTCTCCCATTGCTTGAATTTTTTCTTTAACTAAATCAATCCCTTTTTTGTTGATATCGACAGCACATATTTTAGCGCCCTCAGCAGCCATATCAAGTGCCACTCTCCTCCCCATACCATCTGCTGCGCCGGTAATAATAGCAACCTTGTCTTTAAAATTTTTTCTTGAATCGTTATTCGTCATATTTCTCTCCTTTCTAACTACAAAATGTATTTATATGAAATACGGGAAGTATAAATATAAATTATTACTTACTTTTGGGTTTTATTATTGCTTTAATTATTTCCTCATTTTTTAAACACTCAAATGCATTCTCTATCTTATTTAAACCAAATATATTATTAGTATATTTTTTTACATCTAGCTTTCCTTCTTTAATATATTCAAGTCCCAACCTATTTTGTTTGGCCGTTGAAGCGTGTACTCCATAAACAGATATTTCTTTATAATGTATAATATTACTATCAATAAACCCCAAAGAATTATCAGGAAGCCCACCAAAGAGACTGATTCTTCCCAATTTTCCTGTAATTTTCATTGCATCACTTTGTGCAGAACCAACAGAACAGGCAACTATAGTTACATCTGTTCCGTATCCATTAGTTATTTCCATAATTGAATCATGTAGATTATCTTTTTTGGGATTTATTATTTTTATATCAGGATTATACTCTTTACATTTTTCAGCTCTTGACTCATTTATTTCTATTATTATTATTTCTTTAGCTCCCTTTAATCTGGCAAGTTCCACATGCATGTTTCCTATAAAACCGGAACCGAATATTGCAACAGTATTTCCCCTATTTATATTTAAAAACTCCTGGGAATTAATAACACAAGCAACGGGTTCGGCTAATACAGCTTCTTCATCAGAAATGCAATCATCAATCTTGTTAAAATTTCTCTGTCTTAATAAATCAGAAGGCATTTCCATATATTCTGCAAAGGCCCCATCGTACTGAAAACCAATTGTTTTAAGTTCATCACATAAATTTGTGCGACCGTTTAAGCATAGACGGCATTTACCGCATCCGATAGCGGGTACAATTTGAATCCTTTCACCGATTGACAGATCTTTAACTTCTTCTCCAACATAAACTATCTCACCTACCACTTCATGACCTACTACTCTGGGTGGAGTTATTTTGCTGCTACCAAATCGGTAAGTTCTTAAATCTGTTCCACATATCGAGGAAGCATTTATTTTGATAAGGGCATTATTGGGTTTTTTCTTTGGAAATGGAATGTCTTTAAGAAGCAATTCTTTATTCTCTTCGTAGATATATGATAACATTTTGATCTCCTAACTTATTTTCAAAATATAATAGTGATATTAAGTTACACATAACACTTCTTTGATTTTTATAAAAACTATTTTTTTATTTAAAATCTCTTATTCAATTTTGCTTCTTCCCAATTCCAATCTTTCAATACTTGGGGATTTACAATATAATCCGGAGTTTCACCTTTTAGAAGTTTTAATATCTGTTTAGACATCATCATAGGTGTATCCCAATATGAGTTTCTTGTATCTCCGCTTCTGTGATTTGTTACTGTAACATTATCAAACGAGAATAAAGGATGATCTTTTTGAGCAGGTTCTTTTTCATAGACATCTATCGCGGCTCCCATTATTTTTTTCTTTTTAAGTGCTTCTATTAAAGCTTCTGCATCCACCAAACCTGCTCTAGCTGTATTTATAAAATATGAAGATGGTTTCATTTTTTCAAACTCCTCAAAGCCGATCATGCCTTTTGTTTTATCAGAAAGCCTGACATGCAGACTTATAATATCTGAGCTTCTTAATATTTCATCAAATTTTACTGGAATACATCCATATTTTTTTATGATTTCTACTGGTACAAAAGGATCATAAACTTGAATTATTGCTCCAAAATTTTGTAATTTTTTTACAACAAGTTTTCCAATTTGTCCAAAACCGATGATACCAATTTTTGAGTTAATTATTTCAGGTATATTTTCTGTATTTGGATAAATTTCTCTCCACCCTATAATTCTTAGGGCATAATCTGATCTTGCAATATTTCTTGTTTCAGAAATCATTAAACCTATTGTATATTCTGCTACTGCGTTAGCATTATGATTTGGTGAATTTATAACCGCTATCTTTCTTTTTGTCGCTTCTTCAACATCTATATTTTCAACTCCCCCCCTGGCGGTTGCAATAATCTTTAAATTCTTTGCCTTTTTTATTATCTTTGAGCTAATTGGACAAATATGAATTGCGATAATGTCTGCATCTTGTATTAGAAGTTCAAGATTTCCCGGAGGTTCAAATCCATCTGGACCAAATTCCTCAACTTTTCTCCAAACAGTTCTTATATCACCTCTTGTTTCACTTTCTAACTCGGTTAAATTTACATTAGTTACTATTTTTTTTAGATCCCCAAATTTATATACTTGCCCCATTATCTCTTTTGGAATAAGTACATCACCTACCGCTACACCTTTCACTAAAAACCTCCATTTTGCAGAAATGTTTATTTTAATAATTATCTAATTTTACTTACGTACTTCTTCTATTTCTCTGATTAATTCTAAAAACATCTGCGCTGTTTCTCCCACTACCAACTTTGCGCATTTTTCTCTATTCGCTTTTTCATCCCAATATTTTTTTCTTAGGTTATTATCTCTAAGGTCTACTCCTAAAATATCGCGGCAATTACAGCTTTTAAAATGGCTTACAAAAACCTTATACCATTTACTGCAGTATAAATAAGTTTCTTCTTTTTCTTTAAAATGCTTAAGACTGGTTCTTCCATATAGTATTCCTAAAATTAAAACACCTCCAACAAAAGCCCCGCAGGTCGACCCCATGTTTCCTATTCCGCCACCAAATCCTGTTGCACTTTTAAGGATTTCCTTATTTCTAATATTAAATAGTTCCATCATTGTTAAAACAACCGATTGACTACAATTCCAGCCACTATTAAGGTAAGAAGATGCTTTGTCATATGCTTCTTTTTTTGTTTTATTGTTAATTTTAATAATTTTACTTTCCCTCTATATCAATTGGTGTTTTTAATTTTTCTACTACTAATTGATTCATCTCGCTCCAAAGTGCCATATGGCTGCCAACTAACTTAACATAAATATCAAATATTTCTTTGTAAATTTTTGTGTTTTTTAGATTTGGAATATATGTCTTTTTAATTTTCACCATATTATTAACTGCTTCTTTATGATTATTATATATGCCAAGCATCAATGCAGCATTTATTGCTGCCCCTCTCGCGCCATATTCGCTTCCGGAAGTAACTTCCATTATTTTCCCTGTACAATCTGAAATTATTTGTGCCCAAATATCACTTTTTGCTCCGCCACCTCCGAGGCGAACTTTTTCAAAATTTCCGGCTTTTTCAATCGCTTTATAGTTGTGTAATGTTGATAGAGCCACACCTTCAAAAACTGCCCTAAGGAGATCCTCTTTGGTCGACCAATCTCCTAATCCAAGAAACTCTCCTCTTGCTCTTGGTTCTACAAATGGTGCTCTTTCACCCTGTATAAACGGTAAGTAAAATACTCCATTAGCTCCAATCGCTACTTTCGAAACTTTTTCATCAATAATTTTATATTTATTCGTTTTTCTCTTTGCCGCTTCTCTGGCTTCTTCCAAACAAAATTCTTTTGCAAACCAATCAAGATTATTAGTTGCAGTCATTGCCATTGAATGAACAAGATATTGATTGGGAACAGTATGACACGAAAGGCTATAAGCCTTATTTATAGTTGGTTTATCAGTTACTAACATATGTATGCCGGCAGTTCCAATAATAGAAAATGCTTCATTAGCACCTGCACAACCCAGCCCGAGTGCGGTCGAAGAACAATCCCAGGCGCCAACGGCAACGGGAGTACCTTCTTTTAATCCGGTTATTTCTTCTGCAGATTTAGTAATCTTGCCACCAATTTCGTAGGAATTTTTAATTGCAGGGAGTAGTCTTTTAAAATCCTTGGTACCTGTAACCTCTAAAACCGTATTTGAATATTTTCTCGTTTTCGGATCAAGCATTCCCATTGAAGGATCTGTTTCATCAGTCATTATTTCACCAGTCAGGCAATACCTTACCCAGTCTTTTGGCCAAAATACTGTTTTTGAATCTTCAAGAACCTTTGGATCATTTTCAATAAACCAAGGAAATATAATACCTGGACCACTGCCAGAATAATAAACAAGGCCACACGACTCTACAAGTTTATTAATGGTACCGTTTCTTTGCCACTTATCGATTATATAACCTGCCCTTCCATCAAGCCAGCTGACAGCATTTCTTGCCGGTTTTCCTTTTTCATTAATAAGCCATGTGCCAGCTCCTTGCGCACATAAAGAAATTCCCTTAATCTCTTCGGATTTAATCCCTGCATTTGCAATAGCTTCTTTTACACTAAGCGTAACAGCGCGCCATACGTCCATCATATTCTGTTCCGCCCAACCAGGCTTCGGATGGATTATTAACGACTCATGATTTGACTTAGCTATTTCATTCCCCTCAAAATCAAATATTACACATTTCATCATCGTTGTTCCAACATCAATTCCAAGCAAATAATTTTTTTTCATGGTCCCCTCCATTTATTTTAAAAAAATAATTATAAAAATAATAATTCTAGTCTTGATATACTACAAAAGTATATTATCACTACTTGAATAATCCAATAGCAATAAAAAGTACTTTCAGAAAAATACCAGAAAGAAATTAAAAATCTAAAAAACTTATAATTAATTTAATTCCCGAAACTATAAGGTCCATAATCTTTCGGATTAGAACCAAAATACTCATCCGGATGAGGGTGAACTATTATTTTCAACGAATCTTCAGCTTTCTTTTTAAGTGCTAGCGCTTCCATAATTTGCTCTAAAGTAAAATGATGAGTTATAAGGTGTTGTACTTTTAATTTTCCCTTAAATATAAAATCTGCAACTGTTTTTGTTTCTATGGGAGTTGAAGAATAACTCGAAGCATAGGTAATTTCTCTAAAAAAGAAATCATTGGGGTCAATGGTCAAAAGTTCTCCTGGTGCTGTCGGTCCAAATTGGCTTACTCTTCCACCTTTTCCAGTTAACTTTATACCTTCTTCTAAAACTTTAAGTCTTGGAGGAATGACTACTACAACATCAGCTAATCTTCCTTCATTTGAATCTTTAATTATTTTTTTTATTTCGTCTAAAGTATACTTCCCTCTATTAATTGTTAAGTCTACGCCCAAAGCTTTGGAATATTCTAATTTCCAGTCATTATAATCTGAATTAATAAGCATTACTGCACCCATTTTTTGCGCAACTTGAACAGCAGCCAAGCCAAGGGCTCCTGCACCAATTACCAGAACTGTATCGCCACCTTGTATTCCTGCTCGAGACATTAGTCGCCACATAGTAGCCATGGGCTCAATTAATGCTCCTACTTCAAACGAAATATGGTCGGGAAGATGTATTGTATCTATCCGTACATGACGTTCGGTTACGCGAGTATACTCAGCATAGGCTGAAGGAATAAAACCATATTTATGGTATTCGGGGCACATTGTGCCATGCCCTCGACGAAAATAACGACAATCTGGATCGGGAACACGATGATGAATAAATACTCTGTCGCCTTCTTTTACATTTTTTACATTTTTACCTACTTTAACCACATATCCTGCAGGTTCGTGACCAAAGCTTCCCGGCCCCTTTATATTCCATTCAATAACATCACTTCCACAAACTCCACAAGCCATAGGTTTAAAGAGTATTTCTTCATTACTGATTTCTGGAACCGGTACTTCAATAATTTCCGGTTTACCCGTTTTTTTATTTACTA
>DAOUWX010000135.1 GCA_030666935.1 Atribacterota bacterium
CTTGTATTTAAAACTAACGACTATTCACTATTCACTAACGACTAATTTAATTGAGGTATAAATAGTAAATGCCCGTAAACAGATATAGAACAAAACGCTTAAAACAGAGTAAAAAAAGTTTTTTAGGGAGATCGTTTTTAATCTCTATTATACTTAATATTATATTATTATTTGCTTTCGGAAATATGATCGCCTTTGATTTCACCATGCCCTTACCAGAAAAGGAGCTTACTTTGGTTAGTCTGGTTGAGATTCCAGCTCCAAAACAACCGGAATCTAAGAAACCAGAGATTACCGAGGAGAAAGCAGTTGCTCAGTTGGAAGTTAAACCAAAAGCTAAACCGATTTCGCCTGAACCACCTATGGTAAAAGAGGAGGTAACCGAAACAAAAGTAGTAAGTAAGGAAGAATTAACGGAAGGAGCACCAAAGGTAGAAGTTAAAACTCCTGAGATTGAAACTGAACCTGTGTCAGTGCTTCCTCCAGTTCAAATTGAAGAATCTTTAGGAGAGGACATAAGTGTTTCTACTGAATATTTTAAGCAGGCTATTACCAGCAGGAAAGAAGTTAAGGGAGAGATATTCGAACCGGGCGAATCACAGCTAAAAGTTAATCTGGGGGAAAAAGAAGAAGAAAATGTCGAAGCAACTTATGGTACTGTAGTAAACCCCGGGGAAATTACTACTCTACCGGAAGTAAAGGAGAAAGAATCTCCTTTTGGCAGCAGACCCCTTTCTGTTATGGTAGAAAATTCAGAAGGAGCCAGACCGCAAAGCGGTTTGGACAAAGCTAATATTGTCTATGAAGTTTTAGCAGAAGGCGGAATTACCAGGTTTTTAGCTATTTATTATGACCAGGATGCTGAAGAAGTTGGACCGATAAGAAGTGCAAGGCCTTATTTCGTTAGTAAATCTTTAGAGCATCAGGCAATTTATGTCCATGTGGGCGGAAGTGAAGAAGCATTTAATTTTATAAAAGAAGAAAAAATAGATGATATAAATGAGTTTGTGGATTTTCAGCCCTTTTGGAGGTCTACAGATCGAAAACCACCTCATAATTTATACACCTCTACTATAAAATTAAGAAAAGAAGCTAATAAGTTAGGTTATATTGAGATGATAAAAAAGCAGGAATATCAATTTGAAATTGATAGAAATGAAAACTTGACCGGTAGAGAAACGGATTCCATAGTAATCCCTTATAACAGCATCTATACGGTAACTTATAAATACCTCTCTGAATCGATGAAATATTTAAGATTTATGAACGGCGAACCTCACATAGATGCCAAGACCAAAGAACAATTAGCAGTAGATAATATTATAATTCAATTTGCCGGAACTAAAATTATCGATGAAGAGGGGAGACTGGCGGTAGATTTTGTTGGCAAGGGAACAGGATTATTATTTTTTAAAGGTAACTCAGCAGAAATTACCTGGGAAAAGCCGGACCTGAGAGCAAAAACCTTGTTTTTAGATAAGGAAGGCAATAGAATCGCTTTAACTCCCGGAAATGTTTGGATTCAAATTGTTCCTTCGGGTCTAACGGTAGAATATTAAGAGGTAATATTTTATACCAGTTACTAAATGTTACATAATGTTACCTATAGACACTGGAATTTCTGGATTTGCAAATATTATGAAAAAATTAGAAGAAACTTTAGAATGTTTTTTAGATTATCTATCTATTGAAAGAGGTTTAGCTCAAAATACTATAATCTCTTATAGATATGATCTGATAAAATATGTTAGTTTTTTAAAAAAGAAGAAAGTCAGTTCTTTTAATCAGACTAATAAAGCTTTGGTCAATAATTATTTTGTTTATTTAAGGGGAAAAGATTTAGAGATTAATTCAATTTCTCGGAATTTAGTAGCAGTTAAGATGTTTTATCGCTTTTTATTAATGGAAGGCTTTATCAAGGAAGATATCACCAGTTTGATTGAATTTCCCCGGGTGAGTAAAAAGCTTCCTCATGTTCTTAGTCCGAGAGAGATAAATCTTTTATTAGATGAGGCCAATTTTAAAAGTAAATTGGGGCTAAGAGACCGGGCTGTGTTGGAATTATTTTACGCTACCGGTATGAGGGTATCAGAACTGATACATTTAAAAATTAATGATCTAAATATGGAAAATCGCATGCTAAAATGTCTGGGAAAAGGTTCTAAAGAGCGGATAATTCCTTTTGGAGATAAAGCATATCAGTCTTTAAATTTATATTTGGATAAAGTAAGGCCAAAATTAGTTAAAAATCCGGATGAAAATACTTTATTTTTAAATAGCCGGGGAGAAAGGCTTTCTAGGCAGGGGGTATTTTATCTGGTAAAATTATATGCCCAAAAATCAAGGATAAAAAAGAAGGTCACTCCGCATACTTTAAGACATACTTTGGCTACCCATTTATTAGAAAATGGGGCAGATCTCAGGTCAGTTCAAGAGATGTTGGGGCACTCAGATATTTCTACTACCCAAATTTACACCCATGTAAGTAGAAAATGGGTCAGCGAGGAATATTACAGGGCATTTCCGAGAACGTGAAATAGTCATTAGTCGTTAGTGAATAGTGAATAGTAAAAACGAAAAACGTAAAACCATTTTTTGAAATTAGAAATTAAGATAAAAAACTGATAACTAATAAGATAGTATCGAGTATATAGTGATGAGGGAGAGCATGGAGCGTGGAGCGTATAGGATATTAGTTATCCAGTTGTCCGGTTAACTAAACACTAACCACTAAATTTGTAAACTAACCAGCTAACTAAATTAGAGGGGGGCCAATAAAGGTGGAAGATCTAAAAACAAAAATTATAGAAAGTATAGAATTTATCAATCAAAAAAGTAAGATTAAACCAAAAATTGCTATTATTTTGGGAACAGGTTTAGGAAGACTGGCAGAAGATATTCAGGAAAAAGAAATTATTCCTTATAGTGAGATTCCTAATTTTCCCCTATCTACAGTTCAAAGCCATAGCGGTAACCTGGTTTTGGGAAAGTTGGGTAATAAAGAAGTAGTGGCCATGCAGGGTAGATTTCATTATTATGAAGGTTATAACTTAAAGGAGGTTACTTTTCCGGTAAGAGTGATGAAAAAATTAGGTGCGGATATAATTATTATTTCCAATGCAGCAGGCGGGATGAACCGTTTCTTTAAGAGAGGGAATTTAATGATTATTATTGATCATATAAATCTATTTGGAGATAATCCTTTAATTGGCCCCAATGATGAAGAACTAGGACCACGATTTCCAGATATGTCCGAGGCTTATACCCAAGATCTTATCGAGTTAGCTAAGAAAGTAGCTTTAAAAGAAAAAATTAGATTACAAGAAGGAGTATACGCAGGTTTAACCGGCCCTACTTTGGAGACTCCTGCTGAATATAGATTTTTAATAAATATTGGTGCAGATGCAGTAGGTATGTCCACAGTACCAGAGGTTATAGTAGCTAATCATATGGGAATGAAAGTATTGGGAATTTCCTGTATCACCGATTTAGCCATAGATGGAGTGATAGTAAAAACCAGTGTAGAGGAAATTCTAAAAACGGCGGCAGATGCTGAACCGATTATGACCAAATTAATAAAGAAGGTAATTGAAAAAATTGATTAATGATGGTTTAAGAGTAGCTCTTCTATCTGCTTTGCCCATTACTGAATTAAGAGGGGCTATTCCGATAGCTTTAACAATTTATAAAATGACGCCTTTTTCGGCTTACATATTTGCGGTATTAGGAAATATAATCCCGGCAGTTTTCTTATTACTGTTTTTAAAGCCTTTTTCTGAATATTTACGTCAGTGGCATTATTTTGATATATTTTTTAAATGGCTTTTTAAAAGAACACGTCGGAATACCGAGGAAAAATTTGAAAAATACGGAGCCATATTTTTATTATTTTTCGTAGCCATTCCTCTACCCGTAACCGGAGCCTGGACCGGCTCAGCTGCTGCATTTATTTTTGGCATAAGATTCTGGTATGCTTTTCCCACAATAGTAGGAGGGGTTATGATAGCCGGGGTAATTGTTACTTTAACCAGTTTGGGAATTATTAATTTTATTTAAAATAGTGAAAAGTGAATAGTGAATAGTCGTTAGTGAATAGTGAATAACAAAAAATGAAAAACGGGAAACGAGAAACGCAAAACCATAGCTTAAAATTAGGATAAAAACCGATAACTAATTAGTATTGAGTAAAGAAAAAGTAGGAGTGTATTGCATACTCCCATAAAAAATCTACAAAAACATAAAGTATGTAAAGATTTAGTGTAGGGGCTTGATTTATCAAGCCCGTAAAACTCGGGTCGGATAAATCCGACCTCTACACCGAACAATATATATTTTACGAAAAAGTTTTTTAGTTTTGAATTATGGTTTTTTGTTTTAGCTTTAACTTTTTAGTTGCATACTGACAACTTGAAACTGATTTTTCTTATCTAAAATCTAAAAACTATAAATTAATAACTTGTATTAATGCTAACGACTATTCACTATTCACTAACGACTATAAAAGAAAGGGAAAGATGAAAACTATCGAATGGAAAGATGGGAAAGTATTTCTAATCGACCAGAGAAAACTTCCTTTGAAATATGAAATAATTAATTGTTCTTCCTACCAGGAAGTAGCAGAAGCTATTAAGAAGATGAAAATAAGAGGTGCACCGGCTATTGGAGTGGCGGCTGCCTTTGGCATAGCCCTTGCTGCTTATTCTTCAAAGGCAGATATCTATAAAGAATTCAGTTTAGATATAGAAAAAGCTAAAAACTGCCTGGCTCTTACTCGACCTACAGCAGTCAATCTGTTTTGGGCCCTGGAGAGAATGATGAATTTAATTAATATAAAAAAAGATGTTGATTTATTTAAATTAAAAGATATAATCTTACAGGAAGCTAAAAATATTGCCCGGGAAGATATTGAGATAAATAAAGTAATGGGAAGATACGGAGCTTCATTAATTAAAGATGGGGACAATATTCTTACTCACTGCAATGCCGGGGCTTTGGCTACCGTAGATCACGGTACCGCCCTGGGAGTGATTCGTACTTCTTTTAAAGAAGGAAAGAAGATACATGTCTATGTCGATGAAACCAGACCGGTATTACAGGGGGCAGGGCTTACCGCCTGGGAATTAATGCAGGAGAAAATCCCCTTTACTCTGATCACTGATGATATGGCTGGGTTTTTGATGTATCGGAAAAAGGTAAACTTAATCATGGTTGGAGCAGACCGTATTGCTCGAAACGGTGATGTGGTCAATAAAATCGGAACTTATTCTTTATCTGTTTTAGCCCGAGAAAATAAAGTTCCTTTTTATGTTGCTGCTCCCATATCTACTATTGATATGTCCTTAAAATCAGGGGAGGAAATTCCCATTGAAGAGAGGGACCCTAAAGAAGTTACTTATATATTGGGTAAGCAGATAGCCCCTGCAGGAGTAAAAGTATTTAATCCGGCTTTTGATCTTACTCCTAATGAGTATGTGGAGGCTATTATTAC
>DAOUWX010000006.1 GCA_030666935.1 Atribacterota bacterium
CATCATTATGTTTTTTATAGATATCTAACATATCATCTCTAACAAAAGCTTCTCCACCGGAAATGACGTAGAAATAGGTGCCCATTTCTTTAGCTTCAGTTATAACCTTATCTACATACTCATAGGGGAGGTCATCTTTTTTAGAATAATCTCCGGCATAACAACCGGTACATCTGAGATTACATCTCATGGTGGGACTAATTACTATAGTAGCAGGGCAAGGAATGCCTTCTTTTTTTTCAAAATTATCTCTATTTTTTGGCCCCAGCAAAATATAATTAATCATAAAATTTAAAATCATTTTATCCCGAACATTGGGATGGATTTCCTTTAATGCTTTTTGGGCGAGAAAATAAGCAGGAGCTTTGTCTTCAAACATTTTTCTGACCTTGCCTATTTCGGGTTTGAACTTGGGGGCGATTCTTTCTGCCGCATAGGTCAATCGAATAAGATTCTCATCAGAGGTATTACCCAGGGCTTTCATAATAAGATTTACAGTCTGTTTGGTAGTGTAATTTTTAAACTTTTCTAAATAATCCATGATGTTTTCCTCCTATAAAAAAATTCTAAAATTACTTTAAAAAATTTACTCTTTGTTTTTTATATTAATTTCGTCGAAAGTTTCTTTTAGGAAATCTAATAATGATTTTTGCTCTTCTTTATCCATCTGAGAAACATATTGATTATAGGTTTGAATGTAATCTGCATATTCATCCAGGTTATCATTTGGGCTGGTTATATAGTTTGGAATTTTATTAATATATTTGGTTAGAACTCCAAAACACATTCCTACAAAGACAATCAGAGCTAATTCAATATAGGTACTTGTTGCATCGGCAGGAATCACTTGGCTTAATAATTTTATCTCAGCTATCCCCTCGGTAATTTTTTTAATAAGAAGGATTAAAATAAGCAATACACAAGCACAAAAAATAAGGGGAGATTTAGTTTGTAAGGCTTCTTTGAACAGTTCTTTTAGGTTAAACTTTCCTTTAATTCTCTCAAATTTTTGAATAATATCGGTTTTTAATTTATTAAGCTCGGTTGCTTTTGTGGAAAGTTTCCTTTGGGGAAGAATAGAGACAGTGTACCCCTTTTTAGTAGGGAAGAAGGTTATGGTAGAACGGCCCAATTTTCCCCATTTACAATTTTCTGATTCTGGGATTAGGTATTCTACTTCCAGGAGATTTTCTTTACGGAGCAATTGCAACATATCATAGGCAGTCCATTTGCTTACCCCCATTTTTTTAGCTACTTCTGAATAATGAATGGGAGAACTTTTCTCTTGGTATAAATCGATTAAAGTATGTAAAAACTCTTTTTGCCTCGTGGTAATTTTCATAATAAAAACCTCCCAAAAGACCCAAAAAGTAATTGAAAAAAAATTACATCTTTATAAATTCATTATACTACTTAATTGAAATTTTGCAAATTTTTAGAGAAAGTTGATAAAAGAAAATTGGAAGAAATACAAAGGAATAAGGGTATATTGCATATGACTCCATTATTTTTTAATAATATTTTTTGAATATCCGAATAAAAGATTTTGGTATTATGATAAAAAGTATTATAATTGTATTAAATATTTCTCTCTTTCTTAAGGGAGGAGAATAGACAATAAGGTACGAAAATTATTGATAAATAGAAAGGAGAAAAGTTTGATGAAGAAAGAAAAAGAAACTTTAGAAAATTCTGAAGCACAGGATGAATTAAAAGAATTAGATAATCTGGAAGATTCATTAGAAACAGAAGATTTAAAAAAACTAGATTAAAAATTCAAGAGGAGGAAACAGAATGGTATTAGAAGCAATTAAAAAAAGACAGAGTGTCCGCAGTTATCAGGATAAAGAAATTCCAGAGGAGATACTTCAGCAAATTTTAGAAGCCGGTAGATTAGCCCCTTCGGCAAAAAATACTCAATCCTGGAAATTTATAGTGGTCAAAGATGGAAATTTAAGAAAAAAATTGGTTCCTGCCTGCAAAAACCAAGAATTCGTGGGAAAGGCTCCGGTAGTTATTGCGGGGTGTGGAACTAATCCTAATTATGTAATGTCCAATGGAGAACAGGCTTATTCTATAGATTTAGCTATTGCTCTGGACCATATGAGTTTGGAGGCAGCCTCCCTAGGATTGGGGACCTGCTGGATAGGAGCTTTCTATCAGAAGCAGGTTAAAGAAATATTGGATGTTCCCGAAGATGTGCGGATAGTTAACCTACTAACTTTGGGTTATTCTGAAAAATTAGGGCCTAAAACCGGGAGAAAACCTTTATCGGAAATCATTTGTTACGATAAGTATTCTTTATAGAATTTTACTATTTTGGCTTTGTTAGAGAATGGTCTTTTGATAAACTATTTTTAAAGATAACAAGGGCAGACATAGGGTCTGCCCTTGCATAATTTATTTTTTATTTAAATAAGAGATTTAATCCTACTTCTTTGTTAAATCCTCTTTCTATTTCTCCATCAATTTCCTCAATTATAATTTCCCCAGTTCCGCTAATAATAGCAGAAGTTAAGTGTCCTCCGTAGGCATTATATTTAGAATCGGATAAACCAATATGCAGATGAAGATATATTTCTCCATTCATGGTAGAGATATTTCCAGATAAATTGGTAATTTCGTAGTCTCCAATCAATTCCCGGGATTGATATTGTTTACTCTTGGTGTTAAAAAGTCCGACGGTTACTCTATTGGCAGCCCCGATTCCACTAAGTGAGCTTAATTTTATTTTATTATCTTCACATATCTTTTTTATGGTTTGGATAACTTCTTCTCCTTTATCGATTCTTACTACCCATTTGTTCCCAAATTTTTTAAATTTCATATCTTTCCTCCTATCTTTTTATTAATTTACCAATCTGCCAATTTACCAATTCCCCAATTAATTAGTCGTTAGTGTAAAACGGCTTTAGGGTTTTTTAGTTCACTGTAAAGTTTTTTTCAAACTTGTAACTCGCAACCCGTAACTTGAAACTTCTTTACTTATTACTTATCACACATTACTTGTTACTTACTTACAGTAATTTGTACGGTGACTCCATTTTTTTGCTTTTAATTAATATATCTTTATGAATTCCTAATATTATCAATTGCTCATAAAGGGCCTCAACAAAGAATTTTTCGGTATCAAAATGTTCAACATCTAAAACGTTCAGTTCCAATTCTTTAGCCCGAAGTGCAGTATGATATGTAATATCTCCGGTTATGTAAAAGTCAACATTATTGCAGCTAACTTGTTCCAAGAGAGAGCCTCCTGATCCTGTACAAAGGGCTACCTTTTTTATTTTTCGGTTATTAGATTTAATAAGTCTTATATAGCGGGCTTGGAGCCGATTTTTCACTTCCAGGGAGAATTTAGAAATTTCTACTTCTTTATCTATCTCTCCGAATATGCCTATCCCATACGAAGGTTTTGTTTTAAGTTCGTATATATCATAAGCCGGTTCTTCGTAAGGATGATTATCTTTCATTGTTTGTATAACTGAATCTAAATTTCTTTCGGCTACCAGAGTTTCAATTTTCATCTCCCGAACCTCTTCTTTTTCTCCTATTTTTCCGATGAAAGGGTTAGTCCCTTCCATGGGTTTAAAAGTTCCTTTTCCGGCAATATTAAAAGATGTTTCAGTGTACTTGCCAATTTTTCCTGCTCCTGCTCCAAAGATTGCCCCGCTTACCTTATCGGCATATTGTGTAGGTACATATACTGCAAATTTAAAAACCTTTTCCGCACTACCCTGCACAGGAGAAATTTTCTTTATTCCCAATAAATTAGCTACATAATCATTTAACCCGCCTTCGGCAAGGTCATAGTTGGTATGCATTGCCATAAGATTGATTTGACCGGTGATGACCTGATAGAGCAGGGGATTTTTCTGCTTGGTAATCTGTTTTAAAGGAGAAAAGAGAAGGGGATGATGGGCAATAATTAAATTTGCCTTATTTTCTATAGCTTCATTCAAGACACCTTGAGTTACATCTAAGGATAGTAATATTTTTGTTACAGGGGCATCAAGGTCGGCAAATTGAATACCGCTATTATCAAAACTTTCCTGTAAGAAAAAAGGAGCAATTTTATCTAAATTATTTAAAAGATTTCTTACCTTCATTTTTTTGTCCTCCCCTGCCTATATTAGCTTAATTGATTAAAACTATGTTATCATTATAATATATTTTCTAAAATTTAAAAATAAAATAATAAAAAATAAGGAAATTAATTCAATTAAAAGGAGACAAGGGATGAAAAGACCGGAGTTATTAGCCCCGGCTGGTAGTTTGGAAAAATTAAAGATTGCGATTATTTACGGGGCTGATGCAGTATATTTAGGCGGCGAGAATTTCGGATTAAGAGCAGGTGCAAAAAACTTTACTCTAGAGCAATTAACAGAAGGAATAAAGTTTGCGCATGATAGAGGGAAAAGGGTTTACCTTACTCTTAATATTATATCCCACAATGAAGACCTGGTAGGATTGCCCGAATATGTAGTTAAATTAAAGGAATTGGACTTGGATGCGGTAATAATTTCAGACCCGGGGGTACTCAAAATAGTTAAGAAGATTATCCCGGAGATGGAGATTCATCTAAGCACCCAGGCAAGTACTACTAATTATGCAGCGGTAAATTTCTGGTATGAACAGGGGGTTAGAAGAATAATTCTGGCTCGGGAATTATCTTTGGAAGAGATAAAAGAAATAATAAAAAAATCTCCTCCTGATATGAAAATTGAAACCTTTATACATGGAGCTATGTGTATATCCTATTCGGGCAGATGCCTGTTAAGCAATTATATGGTAAGTCGGGATGCCAACAGAGGAGATTGTGCACATTCCTGTAGATGGAAATATTATCTTATGGAAGAGACAAGACCGGGGGAATATTTTCCGGTATATGAGGATGAGAAAGGGGCTTATTTTTTTAATTCCAAAGATTTATGCATGATAGAACACCTTCCTTCATTGATAGAAGCGGGAATTTCGGTTTTTAAGATTGAAGGGAGAATGAAAAGTTCATATTATGTAGCTACTGTGGTTAAGGCTTATCGGCAGCTTATTGATAGTTATCTTTCAAAACCGAAGGAATATTTTTGCGATGAAAAATGGTTGGATGAGATAAAAAAAGTGAGCCATAGATATTTTACTACCGGATTTTACCTTGCTAAACCAAGCGGCAAAGAACAAAGGTATGATAGCAGTGCCTATATCAAGACTTATGATTTTACCGGACTGATACTTGACTATAATAAGGACAATCAGGTAGCTACCATAGAACAGAAAAACAGAATATTTACAGGAGATGAAATTGAAATATTTGGTCCGGATGATGATTTTTTCACCCAGAGAATTGAGAAAATGTGGGACGAAGATGGGGAAGAGATAGAAGTTGCCCCCCATGCTAAACAAATTATCAGAATTAAAATGTCTAAACCGGTGAAACTCTGGTATATCATAAGAAAAAATAATAAAACTTAAAAATTCACTCAATATTCAATTGAGTGTTAGGTGGTAATGTAATTTTAGCTACTCCTATATCATTTTCGCTCCACTTATGTCATTCCCTCGAAAGAGGGAATCTATCTTTGCTAAGCGTTGTGCTTATGAATTCTGTATAAAGTGCAGAATGACAAAAATAAAAATAATTTTAAAGTTCATCAATAGCTTTTTTAAGAGTTATTATATCTTTCCAGGTTAGGTCTTTAGGGCTGCCCGGGTAAGTTGCTTCGTTTCTTAATAAGTAGCTGGGATGAAACATAGGAAATATTTTTATCTCACCTATCCAATCAAACCATTGACCTCGAATTTTAGTGATTCCCTGAGTGGTTTCTAAAAGATATTGAGTAGGGACATTCCCCAGTGTAACAATGATTTTAGGATTGATTAAAGCAATTTGAGTTTCTAAATAAGGAAGACAAGTTTCTATCTCGCTTTTAGAAGGATTACGATTAGCCGGTGGTCGGCATTTCAACATATTAGTTATAAATATGTCTTCCCTTTTTATATCAACTGACTGTAGAATTTTAGTCAAAAGTTGGCCAGCCTTGCCCACAAAAGGTTTGCCTTTGAGGTCTTCCTCTTCTCCCGGTGCCTCTCCGATAAACATTACTTTAGATTTTGCATTTCCCTCTCCGGGGACAACCCTAGTGCGGGAAAGATACAAAGGACATTTCTTACAATTTTTACATTCTTCTGCCACTTCTTCTATAGTAAGTGGATTAAGATTTTTAGGCATCAATTTTACTCCCCTTTATTTTAATTATTGAAGTAAACATTAATGAAAAGAACCACTGATAATTATTTTAGATAATTAAATATTTTTAAATTTTAATAATTTTACCATTTTTTTATACTTTTTAGCAAGCAACTAAGAGGAAGGTCTCTAATAAGGGGTTAAGATTATATTATCCAAAAAAGAGAAAAAGAGAGGAATGAAAAAACTGATTTTTATCTAAGCAAGGTAGATAAGCATATATAGAATTAGAGGATTATTAGTTTTTATAGGAAAAAATAGCAAGGTCTTAAAACGCAGTAAATATAAGGGTTTCTGCGTTTTTTTATTATAAGGGATGTTAGTAGTGTTTCTAAAATAGGGAGAAAATAGGGTAAAAAAGTACTAAAAGTGGCATTTTTAGGAGGCTAAAAGCCTTGCAAAATAAGGATCTTAGCGAAATACGGTCATAACGACGTTTCTTGAGGTGGCCTAAGGTGATTGGCTATGTTTTTTAAAATTGGCGCTTAAAAGGGCTTATTTTAGATGTAGGCGAAAAGCCTTATTTTATAAGGGTTTGAGTGGGGTTAAATTTGAAAGCATTATAAAAAAGAGGAAGTTTAAGAGTTTTATAGAATATATATGGCAAAAAGTATTATAATTAGAAAAATAGTTTGTGATTGTAGACGCTATATAAAAAAAGAAAATAAGGTGATAGAAATTTTGCTATATAATAATGGGGGGCGAGGGAGATGAAAAATTTAGAATTATCCCGAATATTTGAGCAGATTGCCAGGATATTAAAGATCAAAGGAGAGAATCCCTTCAAGATTCGAGCTTATAAAAAAATAGCTTTAGTTTTAGAAAATTTGCCTATTGATATAGAAATAATTTATCACCAGGGAGGGTTGAATGATATCCCGGGAGTTGGTGCGGGTATTGCCAAAAAAATTGAGGAATTTTTAACTACTGGTAAACTTGAGTATTATGAAAAATTAAAAGAGACTATACCTTCCGGGGTAATAGAGCTTTTAGATATTTCTGAAGTGGGGCCCAAGATAGCTAAGCTTTTATATGAAGAATTAGGTGTAGATAATATAGAGAAATTAGAAAAAGCAGTCAAACAGCATCGGATTAAAGACTTACTAGGGATGGGTGAGAAATCTGAAGATAATATTTTAAGAGGAATAGAATTATACAAAAGGCGAAAAGAAAGAGTTCTTTTAGGTACTGCTTTGCCTTTAGCAAGAGAGATTGTAGAGAGTTTGCGTCAGTTGAAAGAGACGGATAAAATAAATTTTGCCGGTAGTTTAAGACGTAAAAAGGAGACTGTCGGTGATATTGATATCCTGGTAACTTCCCGGAAACCTGAGAAGATAATGAAGACCTTTACCTCTTTACCTCAAGTTAGGGGAATTTTAGCTGAAGGACCTACTAAATCAAGCGTTATAACCAAGGAAGACATTCATGTAGATGTAAGAGTAGTGGATCCGATTAGTTTTGGGGTTGCACTGCAATATTTTACCGGTTCCAAAGCCCATAATATTAAATTAAGAGAATTGGCGGTGAAGAGGGGTTTGAAGATAAATGAATACGGAGTGTTTGATTCTGAAACTGGTCAGAGAATAGCTGGGGAGGAAGAAGAGGAAGTTTATAAGATTTTAGATTTAGCCTTTATACCTCCGGAGCTAAGAGAAGACAGGGGAGAGATTAAGGCAGCACAGGAAAATAAATTGCCTGAACTGATAAAGTATTCTCAGATTAGAGGAGATTTACATCTTCACACTAAGTGGAGTGATGGGGCACATACGATTAGACAGATGGCAGAAGCAGCCAAGAAGAGGGGTTATAAATATATTGCCATTACTGACCATTCACAATCACTTAGATTTGCCGGGGGCTTAACCGAAGAGAGACTTAGGGAACAAATAGAAGAAATTCGAAAACTGAACCAGGAGTTGGATGATTTTACTGTTTTTACCGGAATTGAAGTAGATATAAAATCAGATGGTAGTTTGGATTTTTCTGATGAAATATTGAGCAAATTAGATGTAGTGATTGCGGCAATTCATTCTGGTTTCAAACAGGAGAGCAAAATTATCACGGAAAGACTTGCTGGGGCTATGCAAAATAGATTTGTAAGTATTATCGCCCATCCTACCGGACGCTTAATCGGATACCGTGAATCATATCAAGTAGATATTGATAAGATAATGGACATGGCTGCGAAGACGGGGACTATTTTAGAGATAAACGCCTATCCGGAAAGGCTTGATTTAAATGATATCTATTGCCGGATGGCTAAAGATAGGGGAGTGCAATTAGCCATTGAGACAGATGCTCACAGTATCGATGGATTAGAATTTATGAATTTAGGAGTAGATGTTGCTCGCCGAGGATGGTTAGAAGAAAAAGATGTTGTAAATACCCTGCCTCTGGATAGATTATTAAAGAGGTTGAAAAGAAAATTATAAATTCTTTATAATGAATTCTTTTCTCGTTTTAATACTAATTGCCCTTGACATTTTTTTTAAAAGGGTGTATTATTTTTTTAGTAGCAAATGTAACCGCTTACATTATCTACATTATCAGGGTGAAAAAATGAGAAAGACTATTGAACATATAGCCCAATTAGCTAACGTATCCAAAGCTACCGTTTCAAGAGTTATAAATAATAGCCCTAAAGTTACCCCGAAAACTCGAGAGAGAGTAATGAAGGCTATTAAAGAGGCGGGTTATTATCCCAGCGCAACAGCCAGAAGGCTTACTACCAATAAAGCCGAAACAATTGGTCTTATTATTCCCGACCCTCAAGATAAAACCCTTGGCAATCCTTTTTACACAGAGATTCTCCGCGGATTTACTCATCAAGCTAAAATCGAAGGCTACGATCTTTTATTATTTATAAATGAGCATCAATTCAATTACTCTCAACTATTTTATGACCGACGTGTCGATGGACTCTTGCTTGTGGGAGTAAACAGAAATGACAAGGGACTTATCCAATTAAGTAAGAACAACTTTCCTTATATACTTACAGGAAAAATAGATTATAAGGAAGCAAATTATGTTGATGCTGATAATAAGGGAGGAGCTTACCAGGCAGTATCTTATTTGGTTAATTTGGGGCATAAAAGAATTGGCTATCTTGGTGGTTCATTTGATTTTGTTTTTAATCAAGAAAGATTCGAAGGTTATCTTCAGGTATTAAAAAAACATAATCTTGAGTGTGGTAACGAGTTAACTATGGAGAGTATTAATACTGAGGAAAGTGGTTATGAAGCGATGCGTAAACTTTTAGAGTCTTCATTAATTCCTACTGCAGTTTTCGTTGCCAATGACTTAGATGCGATTGGGGCGATGAGGGCGGTAAAGGAAAAGGGTTTAAAAATTCCGGAAGATATCGCCGTTATTGGCTTTGATGATATTCAGTTGGCTTCACATATAGAACCACCCCTAACTACAGTTCGACAACCTATATATGAAATGGGAATTACCGCTATCAGTTTATTGGTTCAATTAATAGAGGGGAAGAAAGAAGAGCCACTAAAGGTAGAACTGCCCACCCAGTTGATAATAAGAGGATCCTCAGGAGGGAAAATCTAAATAAGGATAATAATTATCCCAATAATAAGGGGAACAAAAAAGATGGGGAAATTTATTACAGGATGCATATTATGTCTTTCAATAATTTTTTTAATAAATAGCTTGGTTCTAGCAGCGGAGTTCACTTTCACCTATGTCCCTCTCGAAGACGATGAAGTAGCCTTAGTAAGTTTACGTGGTTCTTTTAATAGCTGGGGAGAGTGGCCTATGGAAAAACAATCAGATGACACCTGGAGTATCACCGTGGATTTAGAACCAGGAGAGTATCAGTATAAATTTTATATTAATGGTAAATGGCCCCAAGATATGTCAACCGCCCGAGCTGGAGATCCCATAGACCCGAACGCCGTAGGGTATATTAATGATGGATTTGGAGGCCAGAATGCAATATGTAGAATTAAAGAAGAGGTCACAGAAGGAGTAGTTTTCGTACATAATCCTGATGACCCGGCTTATTTATGCATTGCTGATGAGCGTTTAGTGATAAGATTAAAAACCTCACCTCATAAGGTTGCGAAAGTGTTTTTGGTTACCGATGAAGGAAAATGGCCCATGAAAAGACAACTACAATGGGAATACGGTGAAGTCTTTCGCCTGTCACTGGAATTTCCAGATTCCCTGAAGTACCGTTTTATAGGATATACTATTGAAGGCACTGAATTTTCTCTACCGGAAGATCCTTCCCAATCTTTCTTTTTTGATGGCATTGACCATTTTCCTCAACTTAAATGGGTAAGTCAAGGGATAATCTACCAAATTTTCCCTGAGCGTTTTTATAACGGAAATCCTGAAAATAATTCACTTGCTTTGAAGAGTGATGAATTTCACTTTAATAAACAATGGGCTCAGAATAAGCTGTGGGCTAAAGAAGGACCTTCTTTAGCCAATTGGAATGATCCTATTTCTACTCAACATTGCTGTCATCAATATTTTGGCGGAGACCTGGCTGGGATTATTGAGAAACTTGATTATTTAAAAAATCTGGGAGTAACTGTGTTATATCTAAATCCTATCTTTGATTCAGGAAGCGCTCACGGATACGATACCCATGATTATATGAAGATAAGCCCCAAATTTGGTACCGAGGAAGATTTACGGCAACTCTTAGATGAGGCACACAGGAGGGGTATGCGGGTAATTTTGGATTTTGTTCCCAATCATACCGGTTTAGGTTTTTGGGCTTTTCAGGATGTGGTAAAGAAAGGTAAGGATAGTGCCTATTGGGATTGGTATTTTATTCACCAATGGCCCTTTATTCCAGGTGACTCGAGCGCCTATGAGGCCTGGTGGGGAGTAGGGAGTCTGCCAAAATTAAATACCGGTAATCCCGAGGTGAAGGAACATCTCTTTAAAGTAATACGTCACTGGTTAAACTTTGGTGCAGATGGCTGGCGGGTGGATGTACCTAATGAATTAGTTAAAGCCAAAGAGTTTTTCAATGAGATGCGTCAACTGGCCAAGATGGAAAAAGAAGATGCTTATCTTATTGCTGAGATTTGGCAACTTGATTCGTCCTGGGTGAAAGGTGATCAGTTCGATTCTTTGATGAATTATGCTTTAGGGCGGGATATCTTACTTAATTTTGCCAAAGGGAGTATTGACGGAGAAGGCACTCTGGCTAATTTGAGCCGTTACTTTGCTACTTACGGAGAAAATGTTACTGCTATGGGCTTTAATCTGGTCAGTTCTCATGATACAGGACGTATCCTTACCGACTTGGGGGGCGGTAATTTTAGTGAATCGTCCAAAGCAGAAGCAGTAAAAAGGTTAAAACTACTTTCCACTTTGCTCTACACTGTACCGGGAGCACCGGTAATTTTTCAAGGCGATGAGCGGGGTATATTAGGCGAAAAAGAATTTTATGATTCCCATCGTTATCCTATTCAATGGGATACTTTAGATGAAAATATTGTATCTCATTATAAAAAACTGGTTCAATTGCGCCAGGAAATCTCTGCTCTTACCAGTAGCGTAATTCGCGATTATTACGGAACCGGTAACTTACTTTCTTTCTTTAGGGGTGAGCAAGGGAAAGGTGAGGTGATAGTTGTAGCTAATAAAGGAACTGAAACAGAAAAATTTGAATTACCTTCCGGAAATTGGCACTCGGTAACGGAGGGAGAAATATTACAGGGCACCACACACATACCCTCACTTCAGGTGAGAATTTTTGAACATTTATAATTCGTATATATTGGCAAGATAGATAATTGATAGAATATCAACAAGGCAAACACATACAAGAAAATAGAGATTTTGAAAAGAGAGAAGGGGGTGGTAGAAAAGAAAGTTCAGGGAATAATTAGTTGGATGTTTCATTGAATATTTTTAAATTTTAAGGAGGAAAGTAAAATGAAAAAATTTTTAACAGTTTTACTAGTATTAGTAATGTTAATGGGCTTAGTTGCTATAGCCAGCGCTAAGGTGAATCTAATCCTTTGGACCAAAGAAGGTGAAGAGGCCTTAGATTGGAACAAATCCTTAGTTGAAGAATTTATGAAAGCCAATCCAAACATTACAGTTGAGTTAGTTAAAAAGCTTAATGTAGAAGTTTTACGAGAAGACTTTCTAACTGCCAGTCTGGCCGGTGCAGCCCCGGATATTTTATGGACTGTAAGTGATCATGCCGGGCCCTTTGTGGCTGCAGATATCGTTGAAGCAGTCGATAATCTGTTTGACTTAAATATGTATGTAGACTCAGCTATGGATGCAGTAAAGTTAGAAGGAAAATATTGGGGTATTCCCATTTCCAACGGTAACCAATTGATGCTTCTATATAATAAGAAACTTATCGCAGAAGCTCCCAAAGATACGGATGAATTATTCGCCGTAGGTAAAAAGCTGACTACCGGAGGAAATTATGCCCTGGTATGGAACCAGACCGAACCTTTCTGGTTGGTCCCCTGGTTGGGAGGTTTTAAGGGAAAAGTTTTTGCCGAAGACGGAGCTACACCTACTCTTAATACCCCAGAGATGGTAGCTACCTTAAAATTCTTACATGACATGAAGTTTGATGCCAAGATTGTACCTCCGGAATGTGATTATGATGGAGCTGATACCCTCTTTAAAGAAGGAAAAGCTGCCATGATTATTAATGGTGACTGGTCAATAAGTGGTTATGTTACTGCATTAGGTGATGATTTAGGAGTAGCTCGAATTCCTAAAGTTTCTGCTACCGGTGAGTGGCCTAAACCTTATACCAGTGGAGTATACTTTATGTTAACTAAGGGTATTTCCGGAGACAAACTGAAAGCAGCTCAGGATTTCATCAGCTTTGTATCTTCTAAAGAAAAACAGTTAGAGATGGTCAAATTGTTGAATCGTTTGCCGGCTGTAAAGGAAGCCTTAGACGACCCACTGATTGTTGATAATCCTATCCTTAAGGGTTCTGCTGACCAGATGGTAGTAGGAACACCGATGCCTACAGTATTAGAGATGCGTTGCAATTGGGACTCTATGAAACCTGAAATGTTAGCAGTATTAGCTGATACCAAGTCTCCTGAAGATGCCGCTAAATTAATGCAGTCAAGTGCTGAATCCTGTATAAAGACTCTAGAATAAATTTAGTTAAAAAAGAGACGAGGGACGATTTTTCGTCCCTCGTAATCTTTTTTAAAGTGAAATATTCTTGATAAGGCAAGGGAGGAGAAAATGGAAGCTCTAAATATCGAAGTTGTTAAAAATACCATAGGTCAACTGGGGAGTATGGTGCTTTATATAATTTTGGGCACTGTAATTCTTGAGATCCTGGTTTACCTGGTGTTAGGTAAAATCTTTAAGAGTAAATATACCTTGCCCTATATGTTAATGATAGCAGCAATCTTTGGCATATCTATATTGGTTATTTATCCTATCGGTTATGAAGTGCGATTAGCTTTTACAAATATGGGCCTGCGACATTTTCGGACTTATACCTTAAGCTGGGCTCAGGGATTAAAAAATTTTGGATTAATTTTTTCCGAACCGGTATTAAAACAAATTAGATTTTTCCCCTTACTTTTTCGTACTCTCCTATGGACAACTATCAATGTGGTTTTTCACCTGGCCGGAGGTATGGGATTAGCTATACTCCTCAATCGCCAGATGCGGGGACGGGGGTTTTATCGCACTTTATTGGTTTTCCCCTGGGCGGTTCCCCAGATTATTGCCGTATTAGCCTGGAAGGGTGAATTTCACTATGAATATGGTTTTGTCAATGTAATGTTAAAGAGTATAGGGATGCAGCCAATTCAATGGATGGTCAGTCCCTTCTGGAATTTTGCTGCAGCCTGTATTACCAACATCTGGTTGGGTATCCCTTTTATGATGGTTATTATCCTGGGGGGATTACAAAGTATTCCTTTAGAGTTTTATGATGCTGCTGAGATTGATGGTGCTTCCCGGTGGCAGCAGTTTCGTAATATTACCTTACCTTTACTAAAACCCGTACTTACCCCGGCAGTTGTTTTAGGCATCATCTGGACTTTTAATAATTTTAATGTTCCATATATGATTAACGCTAATGAACTGGAAACTACCGATATTTTAGTCACCGCTTTATTTAGAGCAGCTTTTGAATACCATCGTTACGGTTTTTCTGCAGCCTTTGCTATGGTAATCTTTATTGTTCTTTTTATCATAGCTTCAGTTTATATTCGAATGACCCATGGATTGAAAGGAGCATATGAATAAATATGAAAAATAACACTAAACAAAATAATATTTCTCGGTTTTTTATATCGCCAAGTCGTGGTGATAGCCCATTTAAAAGAATGATTATTCACTTAACTTTAATAGTTGCTTGTGCTATTGCGGTCTACCCTGTATTGCGTATTATCAGTGTATCACTTCGTCCTGGTGACCGTTTACTCTCTACCTCTTTAGCTATTATCCCGAAAGATGCTTCACTTTACAGTTATTACAGAATTATTTTTGAAAAACCCTTTTTGTTATGGCTTTGGAATAGCTTAGCTATAACTATAACTACAGCATTTATTGGACTTATTTTAGCTTCTACCTCGGCTTATGCCTTTTCCCGCTGGAAATTTCCCGGCCGGAACCCTGGTCTATTTTTCTTACTTACTACACAGATGATTCCGGCGGCTATGTTAATTGTACCCATCTATATTCTGGCAGTAAAGTTTCAACTTATTAATTCCTATCGAGGATTAGCTCTGGCTTACTCGGTTAGTTCAATACCTTTTAGTATCTGGATCTTGAAAGGATATTATGACACTATCCCCCGGGAGTTAGAGGAGGCAGCCAAGATAGATGGTGCCTCCCAGATGGGGACATTCTTTCGTATTATCCTGCCTCTTTCTACCCCGGCTTTAGCTATTGTCTTTTTATTTAATTTTATGATGGCCTGGAATGATTGGATCATGGGGCGTATTATGTTACAAAGAGAGAATATGTTTACCTGGCCCTTGGGGATCTGGACTTTAGCTGGGCAATTCAGAGTGGAGTGGGGTGCTTTTACTGCTGCCTCTATTTTAGTGGCAGTACCGGTTATGGCTCTCTTTCTTTATTCCTCTAAGTGGCTTATTTCCGGGCTGACGCTGGGGTCGGTAAAGGGATAATATTTTTCTTGTTACATAAGGAGAAACAATAAATGAAAAAAAAGCTACCTAAAGTTGCCTATTTTTGTATGGAATATGGATTAGATAATAGCTTTAAGATATATTCAGGAGGGATGGGGATTTTAGCTGGTGATTATTTAAAAGGTGCAAAAGATAATAATCTACCGGTAGTTGGAATAGGGATAAAGTGGAAGCAGGGATATGTTGAGCAACGAATAGATGAAAAAGGTAATCTGTACGACTGTTTCCGAGATTATGATTATGATTTTTTAGAAGATACAGGAATAAAAGTAAAAGTAAAAATTAGGCAAAGTGATGTTTACTGTAAAGTTTGGAAGGTTGACTGTTTTGGAAATGCGGATTTATATTTATTAGATACTGATATAGAAGGAAATAGCGACCGCTGGATTACCGGAAGATTATATGGCGGAGGCGCGGAAGAGAGAATAGCCCAAGAAATGGTGTTAGGTATTGGTGGGGTTAGAGCTTTAAGAGCTCTTAATATTCCGGTAGATATATATCATTTTAATGAAGGTCATGCAGTTTTAGCCGGATTAGAGCTGATCAATGAAAAAATAAACGCAGGCATGTCATTTGATAAAGCCTGGGAATCAACCCGCAAAGAAGTAGTTTTTACTACCCACACTCCCATTAAAGCAGGAAATGAAAAGCATAGTATAGAAGCACTTAGATATATGGGGGCGAATTTGGGTTTTTCAATAGAACAAATGAGTCGTATTGGCGGGATTTCCTTCAATATGACGGTAGCAGCAATGAAATTATCCAAAATATCAAATGCGGTATCTGAATTACATACGGAGACAGCAAATGCAATGTGGGTAGAAGTAGAGAACAGAGCAGAGATAATTGGGATAACCAATGCTATTCATAGTGGAACATGGGTTGACGAAAAAATGAAAAAGAAGTTTTTAAACTTAGATGAAATGTGGAATAATCATCAGAAAATAAAAAAAGAACTAATCAATTTTGTGGAGAAGCGATGTAGAGTTAGATTGAATCTTAATGCATTATTAATTGGATTTTCCAGAAGGGCTGCTTCTTATAAAAGAAGTGATTTAATATTTAAAGATGAAAAAAGGTTAGAAAAATATTTAAAAGATGGAAAAGTTCAAATTATTTTCTCAGGCAAAGCACATCCGGCAGATATAACGGGTAAAAGAATCGTATTAAACTTAGTTGAAATGTCAAGAAAATATCCTAATAGCGTAGTTTTTGTGGAGAATTACGATATGGAGATCGGAAAAATGCTTACCAGAGGCTGTGATGTTTGGCTGAATAACCCCAGAAGACCGAACGAAGCAAGTGGTACGTCTGGTATGAAAGCAGCGATGAATGGAGTGCTAAACTGTTCGATTTTAGATGGATGGTGGGTAGAAGTATGTAAAGATGGCATTAACGGTTGGGCAATCGGGGACGAAAATATACCTGAAACAATTGAAGAGCAAGATGAAAGAGATGCAAAAGCTCTTTATGATACATTACTGGAAAGACTGATTCCTACATATTATAACCGTCATCAAAAATGGTTGGAAATGATGAAAGAAAGTATAGAGTCAACCAGAACGTTTTTTTCTGTGGATAGAATGGTGAATGATTACTACAAATTACTATACAAAAAATAAGAAATTTCTTAACGACCAAGAAAGATGGTAAACCAAAATGCAATTTAATAGAGCAAGTGGACTGCTTTTACATCTTACCTCACTACCTTCAGAGTATGGAATCGGTGATTTCGGCGGAGAAGCATATAATTTTATAGATTTTTCAAAAAAAGCAAATCAAAAACTGTGGCAAATATTGCCGCTTAATCCGCCTGCATCCGGAGGATCTCCTTATAATTGTTTTTCTGCTTTTGCAGGGAACACCTTACTGATTAGTATAGATAAACTAATTGAAGCAGGTTTACTAAAAATGGGAGAAGTAACTAATGTCCCAAACTTTACAGAAACCAAAGTTGAATTTTCCAGGGTAATTAAATTTAAAAATGAACTGTTTCTAAAAGCATTTAATCGATTTGATAAATTAGCAGAAGGCGATGGATATGCGCAGTTTAAAGAAGAAAATGAATATTGGCTGCCAGATTTTTGCCTTTATATGGCCCTCAAAGAACACTTCGATAATAATGTATGGAACCGTTGGGATAAAAATATTGCCTATAGAGAGAAACAGGCGATAGAGAAATATCGAAACAAATTAGCAGATAAGATACGCTATCAAGAGTTCCTGCAATATATTTTTTCAAAGCAATGGAGGGAATTAAAAAATTATACGAACTATAATGGTATAAAGATTATAGGGGATTTGCCTATTTTTGTAGCGCATGATAGTAGTGATGTATGGGTACATCCTGAGTTATTCGATTTAGACGGTGGAGGCAATTCCCGAAAAGTGGCAGGAGTACCACCAGACTATTTTAGCAAAACAGGACAGCTTTGGGGTAACCCTCATTTCAATTGGAAACGTATACAAGAAGATAATTTCTTGTGGTGGAGAAAACGTTTCGAGAAACTACTTGAACAGGTGGACATTATTAGAATAGACCACTTTAGGGGATTTGAAGCATACTGGGAGGTAGATGCATCAGAGGAGACTGCTATAAAAGGTAAATGGGTGAAAGCACCCGGATACGAATTGTTTTCCGCGGTAAAACAGTATTTGGGGGAACTGCCAATTATAGTTGAAGACTTAGGATTTATAACTCCGGAAGTCAATAAATTGAAGAAAAGCTTTGGGTTTCCGGGAATGAAGATTTTACAATTTTCCTTTGGCGAAAAAACTTTTCTAAAATTACGACCAGAAGATTGTGAAAAATACTGCATTTTGTACACCGGAACACACGATAATGATACATTGCTGGCCTGGTACAAAGGGTTAAGACAATCAAAAAATATAAGAGTATTAAAAATGTTAGAAAAATACTATGGCATAACCAATGAGATGAGCGCAGAAAAGATTTGCTGGACACTAATTGAAGCAGTTTATAAGTCAAAGGCAAATTTTTTAATAGTCCCGCTTCAAGATATTTTATGCCTTGATAACCAAGCGAGGATGAATTTCCCGGGAACAGTTGTCGGCAATTGGCTGTGGCGATATAGAAAGGGGGATATTACCAAAAAAATGGAAGAGAAGTTAACCATTCTTGCCAAAAAATACCATCGTTAATAAGTTGCTAAAAGGTTTTTTTAAGTGCCCCTATTTACACATAAACCCACACAGATAGATATTCAAATCTACCCCCAAACCCACAAAGCTCGCAAATTTATAAAAAAACCACATAAGTTACTATATTAAATTAACCAAAATAATTTCAGAAAATGTTAATATTCCTATTATTGCTTCTGGTAGTGCGGGAAAATCAGAACATTTATATGAAGTGTTAGTTGAGGGGAAGGCGGATGCCGCTTTGGCTGCTTCTATATTTCATAAAAAAGAATATTCTATATCGAAAGTTAAAGAATTTTTAGGATAAAGAGGAGTAGAAATAAGACTGGCGAAGGAGAAAGCAAAGAGTGAAAAGAGCAATAGATAAAAGTGAAATTTTAAATCAAATTAAATTTAACAAAGAGAAGTTAATCCCGGTAATTATTTAGGACGAGAAGACCAACCAGGTTTTGATGTTGGCTTATATGAATAGGGAATCCTTGGAAAAGATTTTAGAAGAAGGGAGAACCTGTTTTTACAGCAGAAGCCGAAGAAAATTATGGTTTAAAGGAGGTACTTCCGGAAATACTCAGTTGGTAAAAAAAATTGTTTTGGATTGTGATAATGATACCTTGTTAGTTTTGGTAGAGCAAAAAAGGGTTGCTTGTCATACCGGGGACTATTCCTGTTTTTTTAAAGAGATTAAATGTGATAAAATAGAAGAAATCAAACTTGAATCTCCTATTTATTTACGAAAAGAACAGGCAGAGAAGATAAAATCTTCTCAAGGGGAGAGTAAAGGTGAGCAATTGGAAGTAGATAGTGAAATTTTTGATGATATATATAAGTAATTCAAGATAGAAAATTAAATTACAAAAGCGATTCTTATGTCTGTAAATTACTGGCTAACTCTGAGAATATGCTGCCTAAGAAGATAGGAGAAGAGGCAGCAGAAGTTATTATCGCCCTTAAAGACAAAGATAAGGATGCAATAATATATGAAGTTGCTGATTTATGGTTTCATACTTTAGTGGCTTTAGGTAGTTGCAATATTTCCCCTCAGGATATATTTAAAGAATTAAAAAAAAGAGGAAAATGAGGTGGTAAAAATGGAAGATTATCCTCGTTGGAGAGATGGATTAATTGATCAATTATTTAAGGCAATATTGTTCCTAAAAAACGAAAAGGAATGTTATAGTTTTTTTGAAGATTTAGCCACTATCAATGAAATTAAGGAATTTAGCCAAAGGCTTGAAGTAGCCCGAATGTTAAGTGAGGGCTCTACCTATAAAGAGATTGCCCATAAAACAGGAACAAGTTCCGCCACTATTAGCCGGGTAAAAAGATGCTTAAATTATGGAGCCGATGGTTATAAATTAATTCTGGAAAGATTATTTGGGAAAAAGAAATAGATGATAAACCAAAATAGATGAAAAAGACTATAAAAATGTACTTTGTGCAAAAAATCACTTGACGAAAGAGTTATTATTTGTTAAATTAAAATAAGATAAGTTATTAATATAAATAAGATATAGTATAATAAAAAAGATATTCGATAAAAGGGAGTTTTATTAAATTGGGTGGAGTGCAGTATAGAAATAAATTATTAGTCCCAGCTAGTATTGGAAAGGATAGTGAACAATACCAGCAAGGGATTTTTTTATGTGTTTTATGTCTTAAAATCTATTGAAAAATCAAAATATTTTAATGTTATGTTAAAAATAAATTAAAATAAGGAGAAGAAATAATGTACAAAAAACTTTTTATTCCCGGACCGGTTAATGTAACCGAAGATGTCTTACAAAAGATGGCTACTCCCATGATTGGTCATCGAACCAAAGAAGCTTCAATCCTGCAGAGAAGCATTAGTGATAAACTGAGAAAATTGATGTATACTCAAAATGAGATTCTTCTATCTACTTCTTCAGGCAGTGGTCTAATGGAGGGAGCTGTTCGTTCCTGCACTCAGAAGAGAGCAGCAATGTTCTCCTGTGGTAACTTTGGTAATCGATGGTTTGCTATGGCGCAAGATAACAATATCCCTGCCGATAAGTTTGAAGTTGAATGGGGATTACCTAACACTGCGGAATCAGTAGACCAGGTTTTAGCCACCGGCAAATATGATCTTATCACTGTAACTCACAATGAGACTTCCAGTGGAATAATGAATCCGGTTGAAGAGATTGCTAAGGTGATGAAAAAATATCCCGAAGTAATATTCTGCGTAGATGCGGTAAGTTCCTTAGGCGGAGCTAAGATAGAAGTGGATAAGTGGGGAATTGATATCTGCATAACTTCCAGCCAGAAGTGTTTAGGTTTACCTCCCGGTCTTTCTCAATGCTCAATTTCAGAAAAAGCTTTGGAGGCAACCAGGAAAGTTAAATTTAGAGGAACTTATTTCGATCTTTTACAGATATATAATTACATCCAAAAGAAAGATTATCAATACCCCTCTACTCCTTCTCTGTCCCATATGTTTGCCCTTGATTATCAACTGGATAAGATATTAGAGGAAGGATTAGATAACCGTTTTGCCCGTCATACCCAGATGGCAGATTATGTAAGGGCCTGGGCTAAAGATAAATTTGCTCTCTTAGCACAGGAAGAATTTGCCTCTAACACAGTGACCTGTGTAAAGAATACCCAAGAGATTAGTGTGGGTGACTTAAACAAGGCTTTAGGTGAAAAAGGGTATATGATTTCTAATGGATATGGAAAACTGAAAGAAAAAACTTTTAGAATAGCTCATATGGCAGATGCGACTCTTGATGAGATTAGAGAACTCCTTTCTCTAATTGATGAAATTTTAGGATTATAAGGGGTGATAAAAATGTCAAAAATATTAATAACTGATGGAATGGATAAAGGGGCTGTTCAGACCTTAAAAGATATGGAGCACGAAGTAACGGAACAGTTCTTTGAACCTGAAGAGTTAAAAGAACAGGTGAAAAAATTTAATGTAATAATAGTGCGTTCCGCTACTAAAGTCAGGAAAGAGATTATTGATGAAGCCTTAAAGACCGGAAATTTAAAGCTGATTATTCGGGGTGGAGTAGGAGTGGATAATATAGATGTAGTTTATGCTGAATCGAAAGGAATAAAAGTAAGAAATACTCCCAAAGCAAGCAGTTCGGCTGTGGCAGAATTGGCTTTAGGGCATATGTTTTGCCTGGCTCGGTTTATCGGAATTGCCAATGTTACTATGCGAGAAGGTAAATGGAATAAAAAACAGTATAAAGGCATAGAACTTTCCGGCAAAACTCTAGGGCTTATAGGATTTGGTAGAATTGGTCGGGAATTAGCTAAAAAAGCTAAAGCATTGGAGATGAAGATAATCTACACTGATATCTTAGGGCCAGCCAAAGATTGTCCTGAATATTCTTTTGTTTCTTTGGGTAAACTTCTCACTGATTCGGATTTTATATCCCTGCATGTACCGGGGAATAAAGATAAATCTCCTGTGATTGGTAAACCGGAATTTTCCAAGATGAAAGAGGGAGTGTATCTTATTAATTGTGCCCGGGGTAGTGTGGTAGATGAGGCAGTATTACTGGAGGCTTTGAATTCCGGAAAACTTGCCGGAGCGGGGATTGATGTATTTCCTGAAGAGCCAACTAAGAATTTGGAACTGATAAGCCATGAGAGGGTTTCAGTAACTCCCCATATTGGAGCCTCTACCAAGGAAGCTCAAAAGAGAATCGGGGCCGAGATCGTTTCTATTATCAAAGAAAATTTTTAGATTAAAAGGGGAATATAGAAATGCCAGTAATCAAACCATTTAAAGCTTTCAGGCCTGAACCAGATTTGGTGACCAAAGTAGCATCACCGCCCTATGATGTTCTAAATAGCGAAGAAGCCCGTCAATTAGTAAAAGATAATCCTTATTCCTTTCTTCACGTTAATAAAGCAGAGATAGATTTAGACTCTTCCGTAGACCATTATGATCAGAGAGTGTACGAAAAAGCCAGCGAAAATCTTAATAAGTTTATTAAGGAAAGAGTGTATTTGCAGGACGAAGAGGAGAAGATCTATATCTATAGACAGATAATGAAGGGAAGGGCCCAAACCGGATTGGTAGTCTGTGTTTCTATCGATGATTATCTTAAAGGAAAGATCAAGAAACATGAAAATACCCGAGAAGATAAAGAGAAAGACCGAATAAACCATATTGATTTTACTAATGCCAATACCGGTCCGGTTTTTCTTACTTATAAAGCAAAAGATGAGATAAAGCAAATTGTAAATAGCCGGACTAAAGAAGAAAACCCGGTATATGATTTTACTTCAGAGGATGGAATTACCCATACCTGTTGGGTAATTGATGATAAATCAATAATTCAGCAATTAATAAAATCCTTTGCCGAAATTGATTATCTTTATATTGCCGATGGACACCATCGGGCAGCAGCAGCGACTAAAGTAGGGTTGAAGAGAAGAGGAGAGTTTAAAGATTATACCGGAAAAGAGGAGTTTAATTACTCTCTGTCTGTCCTTTTCCCTCATGATGAACTATACATTATGGACTACAATCGGGTGGTAGCTGATTTAGCAGGAAATTCTGAGAAAGAATTTATTCAGAAAATATCTAAAAAATTCACTGTAGGAAAATATGACGAGGAAGGTCCCTACCGACCGGAAGCAAAATATACCTTTGGCATGTATTTAGATAACTGTTGGTATAAACTAACTGCAAAACCGGGGACTTTTGATGAAGATAATGTAGTAAGCAGTCTCGATGTATCGATATTGCAAAATAATTTGCTCACCCCTGTTTTAGAAATTAAAGACCCACGAACAGACCAGAGAATAGAATTTGTAGGAGGAATCAGGGGCTTGGAGGAATTAGAGAAAAGAGTGAAGGAAGGTATGAAAGTAGCCTTTTCCTTATATCCTACTTCTATAGGAGAATTGATGAAAGTAGCCGATGCAGAAAAATTAATGCCTCCCAAATCTACCTGGTTTGAGCCAAAACTGCGAAGTGGTATCTTTATCCATAAACTATAAATTAGTATATTGTGAAGAAGAAAATAGCGGATAGCGTTTAGCGTAGAGCGTATAGTAAAGAAAAAGAAAAAAGTAGGGGCGTATTGCATACGCCCCTCTACATTAAAAAGGGAAATATTTAATTTTAAAAACAAATATGAATATTAAAGAAGAAATAAAAGAACAATTAAATAAAAGAACTCTATTGCTCGATGGAGCGATGGGTACTATGCTTCAAGTATATGGTCTTGAGTCGGGAGAGTGCTCTGAAGGATGGAATATATTTCATCCTCAAATAGTGCAAAAAATTCATCAAGAATATATAAAGGCTGGAGCGGATATAATACTGACAAATACTTTTGGTGCTAATAGAATCAAATTAAGAAGTTTTGGTAGAGAGGATGATATTCTAAAAATAAATGAAATAGCAGTAAGCATAGCTAAAGGTGCAATAGATAAAGAAGGAAGTTTGGAAAAAAGAATATTTATTGCCGGTTCTGTAGGTCCTACGGGGAAAATCTTGGAACCATATGGAGATTTAAAAGTAAGTGAAGTTTACAGAAATTATAAAGAGCAGGCTGTGATTTTGGAAAAAGTAGGCGTAGATTTAATAATTTTAGAAACTTTTTATGATCTTGAAGAAATAAAAACTGCACTAAAGGCAGTGAAAGAAAATACTGATTTAATGGTGATTGCTTCGATGACCTTTGATAAAAATTTAAAGACTATATATGGAGTCGATCCGGAAAGAGCAGTTACGGTTCTTGAAAATGAAGGAGCAGACGGGGTAGGAGCTAATTGTGGGACCGGTCCTGAAGTTTTATATAAAGTCTTGAAAATAATGAAGAAGGTAAGTAAGACTTATTTAATAGTTGAGCCTAATGCGGGGATGCCTGAGCTGATTAAAGATAAAGTAGTATATCCTGCATCTCTAAAAATAATGGCTGATTATACTGAAAAATTTGTTAAATTAGGATTAAATTTAATTGGTGGTTGTTGTGGTACCACACCCTTACATATTAAGGCAATGTCGGATAAAATTAAAAATTAATTGTAATAATTATTACTCCAACAATCAGATATGAAGTAAAGCAATAATTAATTAGAGAAGAAAAAATCATTAAATACTAAGAATCGTTAGTATAAGTGTAAATATTAGCGATGTAGTTAAGAAAGAATAAGAAAATTGTTAGCTAAAATTTGACAAAGTTTATAAATGATGATAAAATTTCGAAAAATTAAATATGTCTACAGAAGTGTGTCTAGGGTTCCGTCTAATTAGTTATTAGAGTCTGGACCAAGCGTCACAAGGTATCTAATCGATACTACACTTTTAGGATAAAAGCCTGAGAGATAGGTTCTGTTAATATTTTCATTGCCTATTTTTCAGGCTTTTTTATAAGTAAAAGTGTTTAATGCTTTAATTAAATAAAGAAATAAAGAAAAATATTCATCTTAATGGATAGTATGGAGAATTATGAATAATTTGGATTATGAAGATTACTTAAAGACATTAAATAAAATAAGTAGGGCTATAGTTTCTGATCTTTATCTTGAGGATGTATTAAAGCTTATCGTAACTTTAACTGCCAATGTGATGAATGCAAAGGTTTGTAATGTATGGTTAGTAGATGAAAAAAAGCAAGAATTTAATATTAAAGCTACCCAATCAATGCATCAGGAATATCTGAATAAAAGAACCATAAAATTAAATGAAGGCATAGTAGGATTGGTAGCTAGAGAAAAAAAACCAAAGATAATTTTCGATGTATTAAAAGAGGAACAATACAAAGAAAAAAAACTTGCCAGAAAAGAAGGTTTGGTTTCTATGGCAAGCATCCCTATGATGGTAAAAGATAAAGTTATTGGCGTACTAAATGTTTATACAAATAGGACTTATAAATTTACCAAAGCCGAGATTTCTGTTTTAAGTACCATTGCCAATCAAGCAGCAGTGGCAATTGAAAAGACTGAACTTATTATTAAAACTAAAATAATTCAGGAAGAGTTAGATACCAGAAAAAAAACAGAGAGAGCAAAAGGAATATTAATGGAAGAAAGAAACATAAATGAAAGTGAGGCTTTTTCTTTAATTAGAAAATCTAGTATGGATAAACGAATCTCTATGAAGGAGATTGCAGAAGCCATAATACTTTCTTATGAAATTCGGCAAATAAAATGAATTAAATAATATTATAATATTAACGGTTTAAATTTCTACAAGGGAGTAGAATAAACGGCAAAGAAGCCTAATTATTTCAACAAGGCCAAAGAAGTCCTTTTTTGACAATGTTTGTCTTAAAGGGGCTTCTTATTTTTTTATAAGTAGGTCTTTGAATTGAAATATATAAATAGAAAACAGGAGGTGGTACATTTGATTCTATTCACAATATTAATAAATAATAGATCTAAAAAATATTTATGGTAATTTAAAAATTTAATAATTAAAGAGGGGAATTGATGATGACAAATCAAGTAGATACTTTTGAAATGTTACAAATGCAGTTAGAAAAAGATACTAATAAAATAGATGTTTTTGAAGCAGCACAAATACAGTTAAAAAAAGCTGCCAATAAAATGAATTTGGATCCTAACATTTTAGTTCAACTTAAGAAACCGGAAAGGGTATTGATGGTTTCTATCCCGGTGAAGATGGATAATGGAGCGGTGAAAGTATTTACCGGTTTTAGATCACAATATAATACTGCTCGAGGGCCAGCAAAAGGTGGAGTAAGATATCATCCTGATGTTAGTTTGGATGAAGTGAAAGCTCTCTCTGCCTGGATGACCTGGAAGTGTGCTGTTGCGGGAATTCCCTATGGTGGAGCCAAGGGAGGAGTAATTTGTAATCCAAAAGAAATATCAGAGGGGGAATTAGAGAGGCTTTCCCGAAGATATATCTATGAAATTTCATCTATTATCGGTCCTAAAAAAGATATTCCTGCACCCGATGTTTATACTACCCCCAAGATTATGGGTTGGTATATAGATACATATAATAAACTTACTGGAGAAGCAAGTTTTTCCACTATAACCGGGAAGCCTTTAGAACTATGGGGTTCAGAGGGCAGAAAAGAAGCTACTGCTCGCGGTTTATCTTATACGGTAGAACTCGCTACAAAAAAGCTAAATATTAATCCCTTAGAGGCTACAGTAGTAATTCAAGGGTATGGGAATGCCGGTTCAATCTCTGCTAAATTACTTCATGAACAAGGATATAAAATTATCGGGGTTAGTGATTCTAAAGGTGGAGCCTATAATCTTCGAGGGATTGATCCATTAGAAATATTAGATTATAAAACTAAAACAAGTACGGTTAAAGGTTTTCCGAAAGCAGAATTCATTTCCAATAAAGATTTACTGGAAATGGAATGTGACGTTTTAGTACCGGCAGCTTTAGAAGGAGTAATAACTAAGAAAAACGCGAATAATATAAAAGCAAAAATAATAGCTGAAGCTGCAAATGGGCCTACCACTCCGGAGGCAGATGAAATATTATACCAGAGAGGAGTTTTTATGATCCCCGATATTTTAGCTAATGCCGGTGGTGTCACTGTATCTTATTTTGAATGGATACAGGGACTTTATGGCTATTTCTGGAATGAGGAAAGGGTAAATAGAAGATTAAAGAAGCTAATGGTAAAGGCATTTAATGAAGTATTAAAGCTTGCTCAAAGGGAGAAAATAGATAATCGAACTGCAGCATACATATATGCTATATCACAGGTAGCTGAAGCAATGAAAGTGCGAGGAATCTGGCCTTAAATTTTTAGGTTCATCTATTTTTTGACATAAGACATGATTTAATATATTATATTTTTAAATTACGGGAGTATGCCTAGGGTTCCGTCTAATCAATTGTGATAAGAGTTTGGACCAAGTGACATAAAATGTTAATACAAATGTATTAACATTACACCGTGGGTATAAAAGATCCCAGCGGATAGCCCCCTTTTGTTTTAACTAATGAAATGGATTTATTTGTTGGGGTATTTTTATATAGAAATAAAAGTAAAAAGTAGGTGAAGAATTATGCGTAGTGATGTAGTAAAAAAAGGGACAATTAGAGCTCCACATCGCTCTTTGCTTAAGGCATTAGGAGTAACAGATGAGGAGATGGTAAAACCTTTTATTGGAGTTGCTCAGGCAGCTAATGAGATTATTCCCGGCCATCTTCATTTAAAAGATATAGCTCAGGCGGCAAAGGATGGAATAAGAATGGCGGGAGGAGTTCCTTTTGAATTTTCTACTATAGGAATATGTGATGGAATAGCTATGAATCATGAGGGAATGAAATATCCTTTACCCAGCAGAGAATTAATAGCAGACTCTATCGAAGTAATAGCCAAAGCCCACGCCTTTGATGCCTTAGTCCTTGTCCCAAATTGTGATAAAATAGTCCCCGGAATGATTATGGGTGCCCTGAGAGTTAATATACCCACTATTTTAATAAGTGGCGGACCTATGTTAGCTGGATTTTTCCAGGGGAAAAATATTGCCTTGAGCAATGTCTTTGAAGCAGTTGGAAAGTTTCAAACCAATTCTATAAGTGAGCAAGAATTAAAAGAAGTAGAAGATTATGCCTGTCCGGGAGTTGGTTCCTGTGCCGGTTTATATACTGCTAATTCTATGAATATTTGGGCGGAAGCTGTAGGTATAGCTCTCCCCGGTAATGGAACTATTCCTGCTGTTGATGCCCGGAGGATAAGATTAGCCAAAAATGCAGGAATAAAAATTATGGAGCTATTGAAAAAAGATGTTAAATTTTTAGATATTATTACTAAAAAGGCTATAGAGAATGCGATCGCTGTAGAGATGGCCTTGGGAGGTTCTTCTAATACTATGCTCCATTCTCTGGCTATAGCCTTTGAAGCAGGCGTTCCTTTTCACATAGATGATTTTAACCGCATAAGAGAACAAGTACCTCAATTGTGCAGTCTTTCTCCGGCAGGAGAATACCATATTCAAGATTTAGATAGAGCAGGAGGTATTTCAGCTCTAATTAAAGAGCTAAGTAAGAAGAAGATAATTAATTTAG
>DAOUWX010000342.1 GCA_030666935.1 Atribacterota bacterium
AATTATACTGCTACAACTTCTTTTACTTCAGGAACTTCTTCCTTTAATGCTCTGCCAATACCCATCTGTAAAGTCATCTCCCTCATTGGACAACCCGCACAAGCACCGGTTAATTTTACTTTTACTACTCCATCTATAGTTACTTCTACTAATTCAACATCACCGCCATCTGCCTGAAGAGATGGTCTTATCTTCTCCAAAGCTGCTTCCACTCTTTCTTTCATTGCTTCCTCCTAATATAAATTATTGATTACACAGATTAATATTATTGTGAATCTGACATCCCTCTTTTTAACGAGATAATGTTAGCATATTTTCTATACCTTGTCTATATTAAAATCAGTATCGAGTAAAGAGAAAGAAAAGTACCATACGGTAAAGAATATTGGAAAAACAAAAGCGATAGCTATTTTTTTTCTTAAAGTGCTCCATTAAAGTTTACACTAACTATAATTAAAACTCTCTTACCAAAAATTTTATTGAGCTAGTACATTAACCATTATCTATACTTTATGTTGAATCAAAAAAATTTAACAAGTTTTAATACAATACATCAAAACACATCTAAGCGATAATCTTATCAAATTGTTCTATCGTTATCGCTGGGACACTATTAAATGAAATCCCAGTTAACTTATTCAGGGCTGCTGAAGATTTTATTACGTCATCTACATTGGGAAAATTTACAATAAAAAGCAAATCATTTTCTCCTAATAGAGCATATTGAGAGATTACTTCACCGCCATTTTTTTTAATAAGATTATTAGCCTCCACTGTGCGTGCACCACTTACTCCCTTTATAGCTTCTGATGAATACTTCCCAAACATTAAAAATGTTGTCATCATTATACCTCCTTTTTTAAAGAATTCCGCTTATTTAATAAATTTACAATTAAAAACAACAAGCTAAAACCCTTGTTTTAAGATAGTGGAATGTTGTACTAGCTCAATAAATTTTCGACTTTTTCAAACCAAAGAGAAATTTCTCGTTTCGCCTCCTCAATGCTTGACGAGGCATGAACCAAATTCTGTAAAGCTCGCTTTTTCTTAATTGATAGGTCGGGTGAATCTATCGAAAAATCACCCCTTATTGTTCCTAACTCCGCAAAAAGAGGAATCGTGTTTCCAATTATTTTTCTTACAACTTCAATAGCATGGTTTCCACTTAAGATGAGGGCAACTACTGGTCCTGAAGTGAGTTGGCAAATCAGCCATTTTCTGACTAATTTACCAACTTCCAGAGCATTATTAGTCCCTAAATCCTCTGCAACATTCAAATTATATTTTTTATAGGCATCTACGGTCTTTTTGCCAACAGATCTAATCCAATTTTCATCATCAGGATAGTGTTTTCCCACAATTTCAGTAGTAGTGTTTACTATTTTTGTTTCTTCCAACCTTAGTCCTACTCTTTCAAATCTCGAAATAATTTCCCCAACTAATCCTCTTTTAAAGGCATCAGGTTTTATTAAAACTAATGTCCTCTCCATCCTTTAATTCACCTCTAAATCTTTCCTTTATTTTTTATTTTATCATATAAAGCCAGCCTGTATAAAACTCAAAATATGTTTAGACGATGTATTTTGGATTGTTATACTTAGCGAATTAGTTACTGGCAGAAATCAAAGTTATTTGCTTGATAATCACATCCATTGGTAATACTAAGCTATTTGAATGACAGTTCGAATCGTTGTTCGTTAACCTCTGTACCCCACTGTACTCCTTTGTGCTGTTCAACGAGTTTAAAACCATTCTTCTCGTAGAGGTGTTTCGCAGCGTTAAGACCCTCAAAAGTCCAGAGGTATACTCGTTTGTATTCTTTATTTCTACAAAAGTTAAGAGCTTCTTCAATAAGCCGATTGCCAATACCTCTTCCACGCAAAACATCAGATACAATGAACCACCGAAGATGCGCTCCTTCTTTTTCAGCGTGAATCCCGTCGATGGCAATAGAGCCTTCAATAAGACCCTTAAACGATGCGGTCCAGAAACCATCGCGCTTTTTATCATACCTCCCGAGGAACTCTGAAAGCTCAGTAGCCACTTTCGCTTCAAAGAATACCGTAAAATCCCTATGTTCATAGTAGTAAGTACCATGAAGTTCAGTAACTCGACCAATTGAACCAGGGATATAGCTCTTTACTATTTCTACATTCGACATACATGACCTCCCAATTAACTCTTCCCGACTCTTATAAGTCTATAAAACCTTTTCTAAAAAACATTCCTTTAAATAGATACCCACGCCTTTACAGGCGTGGTACTTTCAAAACTCAAGCTTTGCTTGTCCTGTTTCTTCCTTTTCTTGTGATTCTACGTATCTTCGGATCACTTCTTCGTTTATCCCTACCGTAGATACAAAATACCCTTTAC
>DAOUWX010000308.1 GCA_030666935.1 Atribacterota bacterium
TTATTTTTTGCGAGATACGATTCACGAGATACGATATACGAATCAAGGTATCACCGCTATTTTAATGCCTTCATGCGCCAACATCATTTTTATTACAGTAGATATTTCGCTAAGAGAAAATTCATCAGTAATTAATGAGTCAATATCAATCGCCTTATTGCAAATTAAATTTAAAGCTCTCTTAACATGTCTGGGTGTATGATGGAAAACTCCCTTTATGTTAATTTGGGAGTAGTGAATTAAACCGGTATCAATAGAAACTTTCTTTCCTCTTTCACATCCTCCAAAAAGATTTACCGTTCCCCCCTTTCTTACCATCGATATAGTCTGCTCCCAAACCTCAGGTAATCCGACTGCCTCAATAGCTACATCTGCTCCTCTCTTATCTTCAGTAAATTTTCTCACTTCTTCAACAGGATTCTGCACCTTAGAAACATTTACTGCCTTATAGGTCCCCAACTTTATAGCAAATTTCAATCTCTCCTCAAGTGTGTCGGTTATAATAACTCTTGCTCCCTTTAATTTAACTATTTGTAAAAACATTAAACCTATCGGACCTGCTCCGTTTATAACCACTGTGTCACCTAATTTAATTTTCGATTCTTCAACTCCATGAACTACACAAGAAAGGGGTTCTAAGAATGCTGCTTCTTTATAACTTACTGTTTCGGGAAATAACAATAAATTTTGGGAGACAATTATTCCGGGAACTTTTATATACTCTGCAAAAGCACCGCTTAATTGAATAAATAAACTATCACACAAACTATGTTCACCATTTTTACAGTAAAAACAGGAATTACAAGGAGCAGAATTAGCGGCGACCACTCTCATTCCCGGTTTAAATTTTTTAACCTTACTGCCTACTTTTACTATATCACCGGCAAACTCATGTCCAAAAACAAAAGGTGGATTAAATAAGTGATGCCCTCTTAAATAGGTTTTACGATCTGTCCCACAGGTAAGTGCGGCTTTCACTTTTACTAAAACTTCATCAGGATTGATATCGGGAATATCAATTTCTTCTAACCTTACCTGGTTAGGTGCATAAAATACAGCCGCCTTCATGGTATTATTTTTGAAATTTATATTTTTATTTTCAATATTTTTTGAAATTGCAAATCTCCTCTCGCTATTTTTTAACTTCGGTGGCTAAAAATAACACTAATTCGTATTGTGTGTAGAAAAAGTTTACACCAACATAATTAAATTATAAAATTAAATTTTATTTGATTTGGTAATTAAAATATTTCTCTTTAAAATTATATTTATGGTATAGGTATAAATAAATATTTGAATGGGCTCTGCTACTATTCGCGGGGGTATTAAGACTTTCCAGGGAAGTCCGAATAAAATATTTAAAAAATACGGTATCAAAATAATAGAAGTTATTACTTGCCCCAAGGTAATAGCTATACCCAAATCAAAAATATTAGGTTCATCTTTTTTCATCAAAATCAAGATAGTCGCTGGAATTATTCCGGTCAAAGCAGAAGTTAAGGTAAAGTGAGGCATATAAACACCTATAGGATTGATAAAATATCCTAACAGATCGGAAAAGGCTCCAATCAGCCCCCCAGCTAATGGCCCAAATATAACTCCTCCTAAGATTATGGGTAATCTCCCCAGACCGATCCTGATTCCCTCTACCCCTCCAATAGCAACACGTATACTTGCTACCCGGGTTAAAATTATACTTAAAGCAATTAGAAGACCCATAGTGGTAATTTTATGGGACGATATTTTCATTTTTTATCTTTCCCTCCTTGATATAGCATTATTATAATAGATATAACTTTATATCTGCTACATCAAGAAGAATCTTTGTAAAAAGCATTTTCGATGTAGCAGCGGACGCGATGACCTACCGCAGGATTAAAAAATTTTCCTATAAAAAACTTTAATCCTTTCGTTTAGAGACAACGTCCCATTCTCTAACACTTAACGCAGGTCACCTACTCTTGCTAAATATTCTATATATCTTGTACTTAGTTCACCTCCCTTTGCAAGCTACAATTATTATTTATTAAATTAATCGCTTTTCTACATTTATAACCCTTAAAAAATAGAAATCTGTCTTCTTAATAAATTACATAAACTGGAATTTTTAATTATTTTTTTATAAAAATACAGTGTTCTTTAAAATTCCAATCCCCTCAATTTCTACTTCTACCTTATCCCCTTCTTCTAATTGTCCAACTCCGGAAGGAGTTCCGGTAGCAATTATATCCCCTGGAAATAGAGTCATTATCTTGGAAATAAAACTGACTATTTTATCGATTTTAAAAATCATATTACTAGTGGAGGAATTCTGCATTAGCTGACCATTCTTATAAAGTTTTATTTGAAGATTACCAGGATTTAATTCGGTAGAAATAAAAGGTCCGATGGGCGCAAAAGTATCAAATGATTTAGCCCTGGTCCATTGTCCGTCTTTCTTCTGTAAATCTCGAGCAGTTACATCATTAAAACAAGTATATCCCAGAATATTCTTAGAGACATCTTCGGGCTCAATATTTTTAATTCTATTTTTAATAATCACTGCTAATTCTGCTTCATAATCTAATTGCTTACTCATTTTAGGATAAATTATATTATCATTATGAGCAATAAGTGCACTTGGGGGTTTCATAAATATCAACGGTTCGTCGGGAATTTTCATCTGAACTTCATTCGCATGATCAAAATAATTTAATCCCACAGCAATTATTTTAGTTGGTACACAAGGGGGTAAAAA
>DAOUWX010000357.1 GCA_030666935.1 Atribacterota bacterium
GTATCCCTTGGCTGCTCCTATCATTGCCAGGGCAATTCCGGTATTTCCTGAAGTAGGTTCAAGTATTGTTTTTCCTCTGATAAGTTCTCCTGACTCCTCTGCTTTTTTGAGCATATAATAGGCAGGACGATCTTTGATTGAGCCGCCTGGGTTACTCCCTTCAAGTTTACCAAAAATTCTTACCTTTGAATTTCCATTTAGATTATTTAACTCAACAAGCGGCGTACTGCCGATAGCTGACAACAGGTTCATAATTTTCTCCTCTTTCACTTAATACTCACGAAATACTATAATAATTAGTTTATTTCTTTTTGCGAGTTCATTAAATCCTCTAAAGTAATAGAGCTAAGTTCATCGGAAATTTTTTCATCTAATTTCTCCCAAATACTTCGAGTTGCACATTTGGAAACTCTGGGACAAACAGAGGGATTTTTTACACATTCCACACAACTTATCCCTCCTTCTAAAGTTTGCACAATCTCTTTGAGAGTTATTTGGGAAGGAGATTGGGCTAACTGATACCCTCCGTGAGCTCCTCGAGAGGAGCTTATCAATCCGCTTGCCCTAAGGGGGATAACCAGGTGACTTAAGTATTTTTCGGAAATCTCTTCCTTTTCAGCAATATCTTTCAAAAAGATAGTTCCCTTATCAAAATTTAAGGCTAATTCTACCATTAACCTTGTACCATATCTTGCTCTGGTAGAAAGTCTCATAAAACCACCTCCTTTAATTACTACTATTACTATTACTTTAGTAGTGATTATAATATAAAAAAATATTTTTGTCAACTATTAATATTTTCGTATCTAGTATCTCGTGAATCGTATCTCGTATAAAATACAGTAACAAGTAATATGTAATGAGTAATAAGATTATGGTTCTGAATTTACAAAAATAATTTACTTAATACATGTCACACGTTACACAATTTAACTGGTAAACAGCCAAACTGGTTAACTAGGTAACTGAAAAACTAGTTCTCTATCTTGTATCTTGCATCTTACAACAATTAACTGAAAACTATGAACCGAAAACTTGCTTTAAACATTAAATCGAAAATTGATAATATCTCCGTCTTCGATTATAGCATCTTTTCCCTCAATCTTTAGTAACCCTTTCTCTTTTATTGCGTGCATGGAACCAAGAGTAATCAAATCCTGATACCTGGCTATTTCTGCCCGGATAAAACCTCTTTCTATGTCTGAATGTACTTTTCCGGCGGCTTTCACTGCATGGGTACCTTTTTTAATAGTCCAGGCCTTAGCTTCGTTTTCGCCCATAGTGAAAAAAGATATCAATCCCAGGTGCTTATAACACACCCGGGATAATCTTTCAATCCCTGATTCTTTCAACCCTAAATCTTCTAAAAATAATTGCCTTTCATCTGGCTCCAGTTCGCTTATCTCCATTTCCATCTTGCCGCAGATACTTAAACTGGCCATATTGCCATTCCGAACAACCTGAACTAATTTTTCCTTTTGGGGATATGATTTCGTTCTAAATTGTTCTTCACTAAGATTCAAAGCGATAATAATCGGTTTCGGGGTATAAAAACTAAAACCGCTTATCTTTTTAATTTCATCTTCAGAGAATTCAAGGTTAGAAAGAAATTGATCATCACTCAGTCCCTGGTCGCATCTCTCTAAAATTTCCATTTCTACTAATTCCTCACGAGTCAATTTCTTCTTAGACTTTTTTAAACGCTCTAATCGATTTTCTACTACCTCTAAATCTCTAAGCAAGAGTTCATGTCTTAAATTTTCAACTTGAACAATCGGATCTTTCTCACCAGCAACCGCCGGGTCTTCAAATAATCTGATCACAAACAGCAAAGCCTCAGCATCCTGGATAAGACTAAATATCTCTACCTTCTCTTTTGTTGGCAACTCCGGAGAAATTCCACCGATGTCTACAAATTCAATAGCGGCATAAGTGGTCTTCTTGGGATGATAAAGGGAACTTAAATATTCTATTCTCTGATCGTAAATAGTGGCTATCCCTATATTTTTAGTACCCTTTGAGGAATAAGCGGAAGTTTCTTTATGCTGGCCGGTTAAAAGATTAAACAGAGTGGTCTTCCCCGTTAAAGGCATCCCCACAATTCCAATTTTCATTTCTTCTCACCTCTATTTTGTATCTCGTATCTCGTGAATCGTATCTCGCAAAGAAA
>DAOUWX010000016.1 GCA_030666935.1 Atribacterota bacterium
ACATAAACAATATCAGTTATTAGATTCACTATGACAAACATTAAAGCAAAAAATAATACACATCCCTGTACTACCGGGTAGTCTCTCATATTTACTGCGTTTACCACATACCTTCCGATTCCCGGCCAGGAAAAGACAGTTTCAGTTAAGATTGCACCGGCCAATAGTAAACCAAAATTTAATCCGATTACGGTAATTACCGGGATCATGGCATTTCTTACTGCATGTTTATAAATTACCACTCTTTCTGATAATCCTTTAGCTCTTTCTGTTCTGATAAAATCCTGCCTTAATACTTCTAACATGCTTGACCTAGTAACACGGGCGATAGTAGCCATAGGTATAGTAGACAGAGCAACAGAAGGTAAGATTAAATAACGAAGCGAACTGAAAAATGCTGCAAAATTGCCGGTAATAAGACTATCCAATAGATAAAAACCGGTAATCCGCTGGAAAGATATCATCATACTTATCCGACCACTGATCGGCAGCCACCTCAGATATACCCCAAAGATCATCATTAACATAATCCCCAACCAAAAAACCGGCATTGATACACCGAAGATAGCGAGCCCCATAAAACTATAGTCAAAAACCGAATACTGCCGCGAGGCAGAGATAATTCCGGCAATACAACCTATGGTTACAGCAAAAATCATGGCAAGCATGGTAAGCTCAATTGTATTGGGAAATCTTTCCAATATCTCTTTGGTTACATATTCATTCGAAACTATAGAACGCCCCAAATCTCCTTTTAAGACCTGTCTAAGCCAGACCCAATATTGAGTAGTGATGGGTTTATCTAACCCGTATTTTTCTCTGATAGCTCTGATAACCTGGGGAGAGGCATGTTGCCCGGCTATAGTCACTGCCGGGTCACCGGGGGCTAAACGAATCAAAGAAAAGGCGAGGATAGAAACTCCTAATAGTACCGGGATCAACATTAATAATCTTTTGGTAATATACCACTTCATCTAATAATTCCTATCTATTTTTAATTATACTTCTACTATTATACTTTTTAATCATCATAATGCAACAGGAAAAATTAAAAAAAAAGTGCCTCTTCAGGCACATTTTTATTTCATTTAAGGGAAGGGGTGACTGAGTCACCCCTTCCCTTTTACGAAAATTCAAACCAGGAAAATTTTTCCTATTCTACCGATACCGGATAGAAGAATTTTCTGGAAGTTGGGTTAAGGACATAACCTTTTACGTTTGTTCTGAAGACTATATTTTGGACTGAATGAGCGAGATAAACCCAACCGGCATCTTCATGAATCATCTCCTGAGCTTTTCTGTAATATTCTGCTCTCTTTTCACTGTCATAGGTCTCTAAAGCAGCAGAGAGAAATGCTTGACTGGTATTATTTGTATAGAAAGCATAGTTTCCGGCTGTGCCAATAGAACAGGCATTAGCTCCATATAATACATTCATAAAATTATCCGGGTCTCCGTTATCACCGGTCCACCCTAAAAGGCACATTTGGTGATTTCCTTCTTCAGTTTCCTGGAGATAGGTTCCCCAATCAACCTGATAGAATTTTAAATCTATACCCACTGCAGCTAAGTAACTTTGAATTGCTTCACCAATCTTGGGAGGATCAAACATATACGGACGTGATACCGGCATTACATACAGAGTGACTTCAAAACCATCCGGATATCCTGCTTCGGCTAATAATTGTTTAGCTCTAGCGGGATCGTAAGGATAATCTACTATATCATCATTATATCCTAGCATAGATGGAGGCATTCCATTTTTGGCAACCATGGCTGTTCCCATATAAATATTATCCACTATTGACTGCTTATCAATTGCCATATTAATAGCCTGTCTTACTTTTTTCTTGGTAAGGGGTTCATAATATCCCGGGGTTTTAACCAGAGGTTCATCTGCTATATCACGCATACCGTTTTTATTGGCATCAATATATCCGTATCCGGTATTCATTGCCATATATCCGACATTCATTCCTGATTGACTCATAAGATTTAAATCACTATTAGCTTTTATTCTGTCTAAATCAGCAGGATTGGGATATTCTATACCATGAACCTCACCCACTTCTAAAGCCATAAGTCTGGCTGAAGGGTCAGGAATAACTTTGAAGATTAATTTATCTAAGCTGGCTCTTTCCCTCCAATAATTCTCATTAGCCTCTAAGGTGATATGGTCATCTTTTACCCATTCGACAAATTTGAAAGGACCGGTTCCACATGGATTTTTAAAGGCGTCTCCTTTATATTTTTCTGCATTGGTTGGACTTACTATATTAACCGTAAACATGGCGAGACTGGTCATTATAGAAGCATTTGGTCTTTTTAAGACAAATTTTACCGTATAATCATCAACCTTCTCCATCTTTTCTACATCACCAAACATATATCCCCAGTAAGCCCACTCACCGTATTGATGGAAAGGATGGGTGGTGTCATACTGGCGGGCAAAGGAAAAGACTACTGCATCTGCATTGAAATCAGTCCCATCATGGAATTTAACCCCTTCTCTTAAGTTAAAAACAATCTCTGTCCCATCTGCTGATGCTTCCCAGGAGGTAGCCAAACAAGGTTGTATCAATACAGAACCTGCTTCATATTCAACCAGGCCTTCGAAGATATTATCCATTCTCTGAATGGATTCTCCATCAGTTACGTCTGCAGGATCCAATCTAACCGCATCTCCACTACTACCGAATACCAGAGTGCCTCCTGCAGAAGCCGCTCCAACTACACTAAATACTAATCCTACTGTTAATAATAACACTACAAACAATTTACTTTTCATATTTATTCTCCTTTCTAATTAATACTTTTTAATTAAAATGCCCAATTAATTCTCTAAATAATTTTCCTCCTTTCTTTCTTATTCTTACTTATTGTATCATGGTTGCGAATTTAATTTTGATTAGACATAAATCTATATCCTAAAAAAATAATTTGTTTATTTTAAATATGATATTGGATTAACCGGTTTACCACTTGATCTTATTTCAAAATGGAGGTGGGGACCGGTAGCATTTCCAGTGCTTCCCATCTTAGCGATTACACTACCCTTATTCACATACTGACCTTTCTTCACTAAATTTACCGAATTATGACCATATACTGTAGAATATCCCCCATTATGGCTCAAGATAATTACATTGCCATATCCTCTCATATAACCAGCATAGCTTACCCTGCCGCTCTCGGCAGCTACTATATTAGTCCCGGTAGGACCACCGATATCTATACCAGCATGAAAATCTTTCCTTCCGCTTATAACTCTCATCCCATAAGGAGAAGTAATCCTTCCTCTTACCGGCCAGATAAAATTACATATACTACTACGGGCACCGGGTACATTAGGAATTCTCAATTGCTGTCCTGCAGAAATTTTGGAAGCATCGGCAATACTATTAGCTGCTATAATAGCTTCTAATTTTACATTATATTCGCGCGAAATACTCCAGAGGCTTTCTCCTTTTTTTACATAATAAATTATTTCCTCCGCTACAGTATCCTGGTTATATCCTTCTGCTTTGGCAATATCCATATTAGTTATGGGCAGCTTTAATTTTTGACCGATAGATAATCGGGATATTTCTTTTAAGTTATTGGTAGAAATAATAGAATTCATTTTTACATCATATCTCTGGGATATGCTCCACAAGGTATCTCCTTTTACCACGGTATAAGTTATTATAGTTGGTCCCTGTTTCTGATTAGATTTAGATACTCCTCCTCCTATTGCCGGGATTTCTAATTTTTGACCAAGGGATAAGATGTCTTTATCCTTAAGATTATTAACACTCGTAATAACTTCCACTGAAACTCCATGTTTCCGAGAAATATTCCATAGATTATCACCTGCTTTAACTGTATAAACAATCGGTTCTGCATTTTCGGCTTGACTGATATTATTATTGATGTCATCATTCTTTTTATCAATAACCGCCCGGTTAACCATATTTGTTTCAGCAACAGCATTTTTATGTGAAGGGATTTTCATTTCCTGCCCAATAGAAATTAATTCTGAATTTGCGATGTTATTGGCGGCAAGAATTAAATCTACAGAAAGATTATATTTTTGGGCAATTGACCATAAAGTATCTCCTTTTCTTGTGACATGCATAATATAATCATCGGTAGGGAGACTATTTTGGGGGATTTTAATAATTTGACCGATAGATAAAGCATCTTTGTTTTTAATATTATTAAGAGTTAAAATCAGTTCCAAGGATATATTGTATTGTTTGGAGATGCTCCATAGAGTATCACCCTTGGTTACTTTATGTGTAATAAATTCATCATTATTACCATCAGCAAAAGAGTAAAAAGGCATAGAAAAGATAAACAATAAAAGCAAGGTAATCAAAATAATAGAATGTTTCTTATCTCTATTAGGTTTTTGGGCTAAATACATCCTTTATTCTCCTCTGTTTAGGAACTAATAACCAAAAATGAGGTAAAAAGTAAACAATTAAGAAGTTTCCTCAGGCAGTTAAGCAGCTATTTTTTATTTGTCTTAGGCTTCTTTTCTAAAAAATTATCAATAATTTCCTTTTTAAAACGCCAGATTCTTCCAATTTTAACTGCCGGAATCTTATTGCTCCTTGCCCATTGATAGACAGTAAGGGGCTTTACCTGCAAATATTTTGCTACTTGTTTTGCAGTTAAATATTCTTCCATCTCATAAATCTTCCTTGATTTATGTTGATTTCTTTATATTATATTATTGGTTTTTGGTGATTTTGTCAATTTTTTTTATATCAACTTAATAATCGGTGAATTGGAGAATTGGTAAATTGGCAGATTACTCACTCACCTTCCGCTTTTATCCTTTTCTTTATGCAGCATATCTCCTATCTCCCGGGCAACCCGATAAGGCTTGGTTAAAATTCTGATAGGCATAGACTTTAAAAAATGAGATAGATCTTTTTTTATCTCCTCAGTTATCCGATGAGGTTTAGTTAACACCCTATCTATAAAATCTGCAGTGTAGGTTTCTAATAATTTTTCCCGGTTAATTCTAATTTCGTTTCCGCAAATATTACACTTAATATCTTCTAAATATTCACCTTTATAGGTAATGGTATGATTGGTTTCTTTATTACAGTGAAGACAAAAAAGTTGAGCTTTTACTTTACTGGTCATTTGCTCTCAAGTTCGCCGTATCGAACTTTTACCTCCTTTTTTAATCCGGTAAAAACCATTTCATTTACTCTTCGCTTAAAACCTGTGCCAATCTTTTGTACATCTGGTAAGATTTTGTAACTTTTTTTATATGCTCTCTGGTCTCGGAATAAGGAACATTTTCTACAAAATTATCCAGGTCAGATCTATCATATTGCTTTAACCACTTACTGGTTGTGCCTGGGCCGGCATTATAACCCGAAATCACTAATATTAGATCATTGGAAAATCTTTCATTTAAATAATTAATATACCAGCAACCCAAATCAATATTAACCTCAGGGTCAAATAGCATATCATCATTAAAATCTTCCAGATTTAATTTCAGAGCAATCCATTCCCCGGTGGAAAAAATTATCTGCATCAGTCCTCTTGCCCCGGCAACAGATTCATTCCAGGAGTTAAATCTACTTTCCTCTCTGATCATAGCCAGAACAAGCAAAGGATCTATTTCGTATTCCAAAGCACGTTCTCTTATTGTATCTTCATAATAGATAGGGTAGAGACTCTGCCATAATTCCAGTGGTAAATACTCTAATTGATGATTGTCCTCTAAATAGTTAAAAATTATCTCTGTATAATTTAAAGAAACATTGTAATCCTTATTCTTTTTATTAACTTCACTTAGTTTAAATAATAAAAAGATGTTTCCGGAATTATAATTTAATGCTCCCTTTAATTCAACTATTGATTCTTTGTAAAAACTAATTTCTTCAAACAATTCTGCTTTAAGCAGTGACAGCTGGCCTTTCCCTTCTATTTTATCATATTTTTTTAAAAATTCCTCTAAATTTGTAAAATCTTCTTTCCTGGAGACAGAAACAGGCCAAGTAAAGCTAATATCACTTCTCTGTTCTGTAATTCTTTCGGTATAATAACTCAAAGGATATTCCCTAACAAGTTTTTCGTAGGCAATTTTTGCCTCCTCATCTGACCCCATATTCTCTAAAATCTTTCCCCTCCAGTACAGGGCATCATCTCCCAATCTACTTTGGGAAAATCTCTCTGACAATTCTCGATAGTAATCTAATGCCTCATTATAAGAATTGTTATTGCTATAATGTCGGGCTAAATTCCATAAAGAAGTCATCGATTCATAACTATTAGGATATTTGCTTATTAATTCTCTCCATAGAGAAATTCCCTTTTCTGTTTCTTTTAACTGAAAATAAGATTCTGCCAGACGCAGATAAGATTGCCGGGCATAATAGCTTTCGGGGTATTGTCCGATAATTTTTTCATACTTATCTATTGCCAAATAACGCTCTCCTAAAGAACGCAGAGAATTGCCCCCAAGATAATTTGCTTTAATAGTAATTTCGCCGGGAGGAAATTTTGCTATAATCTCTTCACACTGATTGACAGCTTCCCTATATTCCTTTTTGTAATGCAGGGCCCTTGCCCTCTTATAGTAGACTTCTGCGATATCAAAAGCTTCAGGAAAAGTTTCAATAATTTCCTTATATAAACCTTCCGCTATATTATACTGGCGATATTTAAATAAAATATCTGCGCATTTTACCATTATATGGTAGGAAATTTTTATATCTTTTAAATCTTCTTGAATCTTGTAAAAATATCTAACCAATAACTCTTCCGGTTCTGAATTCCTTTCAAGTCTATAGCCTTCATCCAATATCTCATATAAACAGTTTAGAGAATCAATATATTTTTTTTCTTGCCAGTATATCTCAGAAAGCTCAAGTAACACCTTTGCTTTAAGCTGGTTATCTTTGGAATCTTCCAGGATATTTTTGTAATAAATTACCGCAGAAGTTGTATCCTTTAACTCTCGATAATTCCGAGCTATCTGGTAATTGACTTCTGAAGTAATTAGACTTTGCGGAAAATTCTCTATTATTTGTTTATAAGTATCTGTAGATTCGCGATTTTCACCTTTAAGTCTAAAGGTTTCGGCCAGATGAAAGAGAGAATAATCAGTCAAAATGGGGTCATCTACTACTAAGTTATTATAAACTTCTATCGCACTATCCCAATCTTCAATCCTTCTATAACAATCCCCCAATAGATATTGAGATTTAATATAAAGAGGTAAATTCAGGGTGGAATATTTTACCTTTAACAATTCGAAAATTGCCTGCTGATAATTACTCTGTTTGTATAACTCCAATCCTATTTTATAGTTTTCTATATCTTCTATTAGTTCAATATTTGAAGGTTGTTCCTCTACTACTTTGGAAAGCCTTAATATCTTCAACTGCTGAATTTCAAGTTCGGTCAACTCATTATTGTCAGCCAAAGCAATATCTGTCCCAAATAAGCTGATAGCTAAAATCATTATCAAAAAAAATATCATTACTATTTTCATTTTACACACTCTTATTTTCATTTTAATTTTTATTCTGTAGAGACACGATGAATTGTGTCTTTTATATTCAATATATTTCCTTCATTGAGGCGTGCCGTACTGCTACGATTCAAATTTAAATCCTTTCTCTTTAAAAATTTTTAAACAAGTATCTACCACTTCCGGGTCATAAAGAATGCCTCTTTTTTGAGAGATTTCTTCCAAGGCTGCGTCTATTCCGAGAGCCGGGCGATAAGGACGATGAGAGGACATCGCTTCTACCACATCAGCTACACCGATTATCCTGGCTTCTATAATTATATCCTCACCTTTAAGTCCCCGGGGATATCCTGAACCATCTAATCTTTCGTGATGCTGAAGAACAATTTTTTCAATCGGCCAGGGGAAATCTATCGATTTTAATATATCATGCCCTACTTGGGAATGGTCCTTAATCAAACTGTATTCTATTTCGCTTAATTTGGTAGGCTTATTTAAGATCTCTGCCGGTAGACTGATCTTTCCTATATCATGAACTAAAGAGGCTATCCTTACACCTTCAATCTTATCTTTAGGAAGTTTCATCTCCTGGGCTATAAAAGTGACTATTTGGGAGACGTTCTTCTGATGTCCGGAGGTATAGGTGTCTCTGGTCTCGGCAATCTTGCCGATAGTATAGATAGTATCTTCCATAGTCTTTTGTAGTTTCTGGTAGCTCTGTTGGAGTTTTTGTTCTGATAGCTTATCCTTCTCTTCCAGTTCTATATCGTGTAGACCAAAGGCAATATCACCGGCTAACTCTTCTAAAAGTTCTTTCTCTTCTTCATTAATGTAAACGTCAGGTGCAAGCATTATTACAAGCAATCCAAAAAATTTACGATTATGTTCAATACGCATAATCGCAGATTGTTTACCACTATGCTCATCTTTTAAAGGACAATCTACACATTCTTTGGATTTGTCTACAATCATAAATAAATCTTTCTGAATGAAAGCTTTTTTAATGCAAGGGGAATAATCTCCCTTTAGCACTTGTTCACAGAAACGGGAGATATCTGCCCCAAGAGGGGAACCTACTACCATGGCAAAGGTTTTTTCGTCTTTCAAGAACCCTAACCAGGCAGTATTGTAACCCCGTGCTTTTATCAAAACATCACAAATCTTTTGTAAAAGAACATCTCTGTTTTTCTCCCTTACAATTAATTGATTAACCCCTCGGATGGCTCCAAGAACACTGTATAAATACTTGATACGCTTTTCGGATTTCTCCAGGTCGAGTACTTTCTTCTCAAGTTTCTTTACTACCCGCTTGTTATACTCAGTAAGATATATTTCCTCTTCTTTAGTAGGTTCCTTGGGAGCGATAGGTGCTCCCTTCTTATGCTCTTCGATTACTTCTTCCAAGATCTTTAAGAATGCTTGTGGCTCTTGCGGTTTTAAGATAAACTTTTCTGCACCTAAGGAAAGAGCAAACTCCTCATCCTTCTTTTCGGTATAGGTAGCGGTGTAGAATATAAAGGGTATATTCTTTAGACTATTGTCTTTTTTGCATTCCCTACAAAGCTGGAAACCATCCATCTTGGGCATTAATATATCAGATACTATCATATCGATAGATTCTTCTTTTAGCCTGCTAAGGGCTTCTACTCCATCTTTAGCAGTTACCACCTCATACCCACTCCCTTTTAGTAAGGTCTCCAACAGGTAGAGATTCTCTTCCATATCGTCTACTATAAGGATTTTCATCTTTTCATCTCCTATATATTTATTGTACCTATCTTAAAGATACTTCTCAATCTCGCCCATGAAGGTATCCGGATTGATGGGTTTCTCGATGTATCCGGTACAACCTGCTGCAAGTGATTTCTCCCTATCCCCGGTCATGGCATAGGAGGTAAGAGCAATAATGGGGGTCTTTCTATCTGCTTCTAATTTTCTTATCCTCTTTGTGGCCTCCAAACCATCAATGCCAGGAAGTTGGATGTCCATAAGTATCAGGTCTGGCTTTTCCTTTATTGCAAATTCTACTCCCTCCTCACCGCTCCTGGCTTCTGTTACCTCATAGCCATTTTTCTTCAAGATAAAACCAATGAGGTACATATTGGTTTCATTGTCCTCTATGACTAAAATTCTTTTCATAATTTTTCCTCCTTATATTTCAAGGGTAAAGTCAAGGTAAATACACTGCCTTTTTCAAATTCACTTTCTGCCTTGATCTCACCACCTAAAAGGTCAGCTATCTTTTTGGAGAGGTAGAGTCCAAGTCCGGTACCCTCTATTGTTCTGTCTTTAATAGGAATTCGGCTAAAGTCTTTAAACAGTTTATCCATATCTTCTTTTTTTACTCCAAGACCTGTATCTCGAACTGATATTTCTGCTGTTTTATCTTTTTTTACTAATTTTATTTCTATCCCTCCTCTATCAGTAAATTTTATAGCGTTGCTTATGAAATTAACCAGGATTTGCTTGGTTCTTCGCTCATCATTTTTAATAATAAGTGTAGGGGGTGTATGGAGAGATAATTCAAGTCCCTTCTTGTCTACAGCAACTGTAAAAGAATCCTTTATCTCTTGAGCAAGTACCGAGAGATCAAATTCCTCAATGACAATTTCTACTTTACCCGCCTCTATCTTACTTATGTCAATAATATCATTTATAAGGTTAAGAAGATGACTGGCACTGTTTTTCACCAGGGTAAGCTGCTTTTCCTGTTCGCTATTAATCTCCCCGGACATTCCTTGTAAGATTATTCCGGTAAAGCCGATGATGGAGTTAAGCGGGGTTCTTAGTTCATGACTCATAGAGGCAATGAACATAGACTTAAGACGGTCAAGTTCCTGGAGTTTAAGATTGACATGTTCTAATTCCTCAGTACGTTTTTCTACCCTCTTTTCCATCTCTTTCCCCCACTGTTTTAGCTCATTCCTGGACTTCCTCAATGACACCACCATCTGATTAAAGGAAGAGGCAAGTACCCCAATTTCATTGGAAGATTTAACATTAACCAAAGTATGTAAATCACCTTGAGCAACTTTTTCTGAAGCATCAGCTAAAAGACTAATAGGTTTTGAAATTTTTCTCGACATTAGCCACCCCACCAGAATAGCTAAAAGAACAGAAAAAATAGCTGCTATAAATATAGCATTACCTAATTGTTTAACCTCCGTACCAATATCTGTTAAAGGTCTTTGGACCACAATCCCCCATCCGAGATCCCAAATAGGCATATAAGATCCCAGCACCTCACGTCCTAATTCATCTACATATCCTTTCATTACCCCTTTTTGACCGGATAAGACTGCTTTTACTGCTGGCGATTTACTAAAATCAAGCTCTGAAAGTTGTTCCATATAAGTATGAGCGATAACTCTGCCATTGTTTGCTACAACCAATATACTTCCATTCTTGCCGATGTCGATATCCTTAACGGAAAACATTATTCTTCTAAAATCAATCTCTGCCGAAAGAACTCCCACCACTTTCTTATTATCTATAATAGGGAGAGTGATAATCTGAATTGGTTTTGAGGTTTGTGAGTCCAGGAAGATATTAGAGATAATCTCTTCTCCTTCCTTAGCCAGTTGAAAAGCCCATATCTTAGATACATTTTCAAGTTTCTCTATGCTTGTTTTGGCAATTTGATTTCCTTCTATATCCGCCACATATATTTCCGTGATATCCGGAAAATCATTTTTGACTAAGTTAAGGTCATTTTTTATCGCTGTCACATCCATTTGCCGCCATCCTTGTGAATTAGCAAGAAGCTTTAAAACCGGTTCGATGTTTGCTATTTCTACTTTCACCTCTTGCCCTACACGTTGAGCCAATTGTGTATCTCCGTCAGATATTTTGTTAATTATAATATTCTCGCTAATTTGTAGTAAAAACCATCCGGATACACCCAAACAAATGATGATAACAACAACAAAGACCAAGAGTATCTGATAAGATATCTTCATAAATCTCACCATTACTTTCCTTTCCAAAAACAATTACTTTTTGCCATTAATTTATTTTATACCTTTTAACTATTGTCTTAAAAATTCTACGCGCTCCATTTTGCTTGCATTCAAATCCTTTTAAATTTTATAATTATCCAGGCATCCTATTACTTATCCGGCAATCCATAAATTTCGAGGTACTTTGATATAATATAATCTTTGTTCTCCCTTATCCATTCTTTATCCGAAGGAATTACTTTTAACTGAGTAATACTGACGGTTTTCTCCGGTGGACTTACATCTAATCTCACCGGCATAAATCCTCCTAAATCACGCAATAAAGTCTGTCCTTCCTTAGATAAAATGTATTTTACAAACAACATAGCTGCTTGATGGTGTTGAGTATCCTTAAAAATAGCAATTGGACTGGGAACTAAAACTACTCCGTCAGTAGGATAGATATAATCTATCGGAGCATCTGGGTTTTCCTTTAAGAATTTACGAACAGTAAAGTCAATGGTAATTCCCATATCCAGCTCTCCGTTGGCTATTTTCTTCGTTGTATTGGTGCTCGTCTGAATTTGGGGTAAGTTCTCTTTTAATCTTTTGAAAAAATCCTCGCCAAAATCTTTGTCCTGAAGTAATGTACCCACAAAATACAAAAGTGAACCAGATGTTTCTACTGTATCGTGACCTATCTTACTTTGATATTTTTTATCAAGTAAATCCTCGTATCCAGTAGGTTTTATGGTTACATTATCAGTATTATAAGCTATAACCATAATTAGAAGTCTTCCGGCTGTATAATAACCCTCCTTATCTTTCAAAACATCTAATATTTCTCCTGCTTCAGATGGACTATAAGACAAAAGAACTCCCTTTTTCTTCAGTTCCTCACTTACAGCAAAATTAGCTACCCAGATAAGATCAGCTTGAATCAGACCCTCCTCAATTTCCTTGTTAATTTTTTCAACTACTTTGCCTGTGCTCGCTCGATATATTTTCAAATATGCCCCAGGGCTTTGAGATTCAAACTTATATCTTAACTCCTCGATAATGTTTATAGGAACTGAAGTATAGAGAGTGATAGTTTTTTCTGTGATTCCTTCAACTTGCTTTCCCTCAAATATATCTGTAAAGATATTTTCTGAATCTTCTTTGACTACCAGAATTTCTTCAGGGTTTGAAGGAATAACCTTCATCTGAGTAATGGTTGGTACTCCTGAAGGAGGAGCAATGTCCCGGCGGACAGGGGTTATTCCTTGAGCTGATAAAAACCCCTGTCCTTCCTTGGAAAGAATAAAATCTACAAAAGCTTTAGCAGAGGGTAAATTCTGGCAATCTTTAGTAATAGCAATCGGACTGGGTACCAATACAACCCCCTCTTCAGGAAAAATATAATCGATGGGCATATCAGGATTTTTATTTTTTAGGTCTCTTATCATAAAATCTATGGTTATTCCCATATCAAGTTCACCATCCGCTATAGCTTGAATTAAAGATGTATTGCCTTTAACAATTTGCATTTCATTTTCATATAACCTAACAAAGTAATCCCAGCCAAATTTCTCAGTTTGAGTTAAGTTAATCACGGCATATAGTGCCGCTCCTGAATAACTTGGGTCAGCCAGAACAATTTTACCTTTATGGTCTGGGTTAAGGAGGTCACGATAACTTGTGGGAATCTTCTTTACATTATCTGTATTGTAAGCAATTATCATATTAAGCAGTCTGGCTGCATAGTAATAATCATCTTTGTCTTTTAAAAAGGAAATAAAATTATCCGCTTGGGGAGATTTATATTTCATAAGCTGACCTCTATTTTTCAATTCTTCACCGACAGTGAAATCAGCTACCAAGATGAGGTCCGCTTGAATCTGGCCTTCATCAATTTCATTATAGATTCGATTCATTAACTCTCCCGTTCCTGAACGAAAAATGTTTAGTTCTATCCCTGGCTGTTTTTTCTCAAATTCCGCTTTTACTTTATTTATAGTATCAATGGGAACAGAAGTATAAAGCATGAGCTTCCCTGTTAGTTGGGTTTTCTTTCCATAATTCAGAACTAAAATTACCACTATTACCACTAAAAAAATTAGGACAATAAAAATCAAGTTTTTGTATTTAGATTTAGTTTCCTTTTTTTTCATGGTTAAACTCCTTTTTAAAAACATAGTAGATTAGCCAAAATAATAGTTATACTACACAATTCACCACAGTCCGCTACACTATTAATTACGATTTAGAGTTTAAATTCTTTTTCTTTAAATGATTTAATACAGGCTTCTACTACTTTAGAATCATAGAAAATACCTTTATTTTTAACTATTTCATTTAAGGCTGCGTCTATGCCTTTGGCGGGACGGTAAGGACGATGAGAAGACATCGCCTCTACTACATCAGCTACACAGATTATTTTAGCCTCTAAAAGAATTTCGTCCCCTTTTAATCCTCCGGGATACCCTGAGCCATTTATCTTTTCGTGATGCTGAAGGACAATTTCGGCAATAGGCCAGAGAAAATCTACTTTTTCAAGGATATCATGCCCTATCTGAGAATGGTTTTTTATTAGATTGAATTCCATATCACTTAACTTGGTGGGTTTACTTAAGATTTCAGTGGGCAGGCCGATTTTCCCGATATCATGAATTAAAGAGGCTATCTTTATCCCTTCAATCTTATTTTGTGAAAGGTTTAGCTCTTTAGCTATAGCTGTGGCCAATTGAGAAACCCTTTGTTGGTGACCGGCAGTATAAGGGTCTTTGGCTTCTAATATCTTGGACATGGTTTCAATGGATGCATCCATGGTCTTTTTGAGTCTTTGATAAGTTTCTTGAAGTTTTTCCTCTGCTTGTTTGCGCTCTTTATCCAATTCAATGTTGCGTAGGCTGAAAGCTATGTCTTCAGCGACTTCTTTAAACAAACTTTTTTCTTCCTGATCGACAGCAATATGAGTAGGGATAGAGACAGACATTAAACCATAGATCTTTCCATTATATTCTAATCGGATGGTCATCGCTCCTTCGCCAGAATACTTCTGTGCTAGTGGACATTCAGTGCAGGTAGATGCCGGATTTTCGGTTACTATAACCTCCTGTTGTTTCAGAGCCTTCTGGCTACAAATAATCATTTTACCTTTTTCAAATAGTTCGATCATGGGTAAGAAGGACTTTCCTAACCCAGCTTCAGCGCATGTTTTAAGTTTTCCCTCTTCATCTAATAGTGCTATCCAGGTGTTATGATAACCACGCGTTTTGACAAGGTTTTCACAAGCTCCTTTGAGCAACCTTTCACGATCTTTTACTTTTACGATAAGTTCGTTTACGTTGCGAATGGCATGAAGGACGAGATTAAGGTGATTTATTTTCTCTTCCGCTTGCTTGCGTTCGGTGATATCACGGGTAGTTCCCTGTAATCCAATCGGTAATCCTTTCTTGTTTAATAATAATTTTCCGTTAATCTCAACCGGAATTTTAGTTCCATCTTTACGCAACATTACTGCATTAAAAATGAGGTACTTAAATTTTTTGTAATTTTTGATGGCATATAGTGCTTTTTTTGCCATGTTAAAAAATTCTTTTGTACTGGCATGTTGAGATAACCTGGTTCCAACCCACTCATCGACTGTATATCCCATAATATTTTTTATTGATGGACTGACATAAGTAAAAACTAATTTCAAGTTCACCTGCCAGATCACATCTATTGAATTATCTGCAAGCAGACGATATTTCTCTTCACTTTTCAGTATTGATTCTTCTAACTGCTTATGCTCGGTGACGTCATAAACAATTCCTTCATAATGTGTAATTATTCCCCGGGAATCTCTACGGATATAAGTTATATCATTAATCCACTTAATATTTCCGTTTTTAGTAATAATCCTGTAAGGTTTATGTACGAATGTTTGCAGCCCTTCCTTTTTACTGTAACTTGCTACTTCTCCAGCAACTCTTTCAAGATCATTGCTGTAAATTATGTTGATATAGGAGATCTTTTTCTCCAGAAATTCCTGCGCGGAATATCCAGTCAATTTTTTTACATTCTCAGATACAAACTCGACAGGCCAGTCTACCTCGTTTTTCCATAGGAAAGCCACCACCGCGCTGCGGTTAATAATATTATGCGCCTCGGACAGCGCCTCCTCCGCCTTCTTGCGCTCTGTGATATCCATTAATGAAGCTACGCTCTTTTTAGTACCGGGTATCATTCTTATTTTTAAGAATATATCTTTTACATTACCCTTTTTATCTAACAAACGAAATTCATACTTTGCTGGCACTTTACTCCCGGCTTTTCTTCTTTCACTATGATACTTTTCCATTATTTTTAAATCTTCCGGAAAGATAAATTCTATCCATTTCATCTTATTTTCTATTTCTTCTTTAGAATATCCACTTAGCTTCTCAAACTGCGTATTTGTCATAAAAATTGTTTTATCTTCTTCTATAATTATCATAGCTGTACCGGTATTTTCAAATACGGTGCGGTACTTTTCTTCACTTCCTCTTAAGGCTTCTATATTTAAACAAGATTTACAGGCATCTGCAATTTCCTTATTTAATGACAAAAGTGAATTCAATAAGTCAACTTTTAGGGGTTCACCACCTTTTAAAAAGATTATCAAACCAAATCCAGGAAGATTCATAATATGGCAGTGCTGGTTTTCGCTGATGTGTAAATTAGTAGGTAAGTGCTTGTAGAACTCATTAAGTATTTGTTTATTCGATTCTTGGGGTATTTGCTTTATCGCATCTTTATAGGCAGAGTTATTATGGATTCTTCTCGGCATAGAAACAATCTCTTTAAGATAATAATTCTCTCCCTGACTATACTGATTTAATTTGAATACGGCACCGGCCGAACAGTTTAATTTTCTAACATATATAGAAAGACACTTTTTAAGCATATCTTGTAAATCGAGTTCAGTATCTAAGGATGTGACTATTTCATACATAATCTGAATTTGTTCACTTCGTTCGGTCATTATTAGTCCTCCAATATCCCAATTACACAAGTTTTATTATAAAATTCAAGGTAATCTTTCCGATTATTTGCAATTTCACCAATCGTCAATGCCCCGATTAATGGAATATTTTTCTTATACACAGCATTAAGTTCATCATTAAATTTATCCTCCAAAAAAAGAACCCGGGAAATACAATCTATAAATAATATCGATTTATTGCCGGATTCGGCCTTAAAATCATTCTCCGCTAAATGGAGAGTATTCGATGCAGCGTTAATTAAAGAGGTAGCGTCTCCGGTAAGCACATAAACATAAGAGTCTTCGGGAACTTCTCCAACACATTGTAAAGCGTTTTCATCAACAACTATAAGCGGGTCTCTTATTATTTTCTCAGCTTCTAATTTACTTATACCGAAGGGATATCCTTTGGCAATATCAAAGAAATTGTTTTCCTTAAATATTTTCCCTGAATGGGACTCTACTGCTTCTTTATATACTTGAAATGCAGGCTTCCAATCCAAGGTTTTAATCACATTTCCATCAGACTTTGTAACTTTGTATGGTCCACTAATCTCCTTCCATCCATGACTTACGCCAATCCCGCTTTCTAAGTCCGTTAAAGCCAGAATGGCGCTATCCTGTATCAATCCATAATTTGTGAATAAACATGGTTTTTGTTTGAAACTAAGTGAACCAGCACCACCTCCGATGTAATTAAATTCCAATCCAAACACATTGAAGAGACTTTCAATAAAATCACCGATTCTTTTGGCAAATCCATCTACAAAAATAAACATGGTTTTGGTTGTACCGTTATCCGGAATTTTTTCCTCAATAATTCTCTCGTAATCTGAATCCATATTACTTAGGTCAGGAATTATCTGCACATTTGCTTCATGGTATAAACCAGCAATAATGGTGCCCTTTGCCAGTTTTTTATTCCCGTAAATTATCTCTGGAAAAATTCCACCGAATATTGGGGTTGTTGTACTCTTTAATATATCATCTACAGAATCTTTCTTAAAATCATTTGCGTCACAGGATAAAATAAATAGTGTTTTTACTTTCTTATCTTGTAAAACTGAATTGATTAAATTTTTAAATTCTTCGATTCTACCTGTTTTGCTAACTTGAATATTCATAATATCCTTCCAGAAATATTTATTTTATCTTTATTCAAATTTAAAATCCTTTTCTTTGAAGAGTTTAATACAGATATCTACTACTTCCGGGTCATAGAGAATACCTTTGTTTTGGATGATTTCTTCTAAGGCTGCGCCTATGCCCTTGGCTGAACGATAAGGCCGGTGAGAAGACATCGCCTCTACTACATCTGATACACAGATTATTTTAGCTTCTAGAAGAATTTCTTTATCTTTTAACCCTCTGGGATACCCTGACCCATTTATCTTTTCGTGATGTTGAAGGACAATTTCTGCAATAGGCCAGAGAAAATCAATTTTTTTAAGGATATCATGCCCTATCTGAGAATGATTTTTAATTAAATTAAATTCTATTTCGGAAAGCTTCCCCGGTTTGCTTAATATTTCAGCAGGTAAGTTTATCTTCCCCACATCATGTATAAGAGCAGCAATTTTTATTCCTTCAACCCTGTCTTTAGAGAATCCCATTTCTTCGGCCAAAGCAACAGCAAGCTTGGAAACCTTCCGCTGATGGCCGGCAGTATAAGCATCCCTTGCTTCTGTTACCAGGGAAATAGCCTCGATACTATCTTCCATAGCCTTTTGCAGCTTCTTAAAACTTTCCCTGAGCTGCTCTTCAGTTTTTTTCCGTTCAGTAATATCTATAAACATTCCTATTATCCCCCGGGGATTTCCATTAACTATAACCGGAGAACCGGACATAGATACCGGAAATAAAGTGCCATCCTTCTTTCTTCTAATAGTCTCAAAGTTAATATAACCCTTTGATAATGCTTCATTATCCAAACCCTTTCCTTCTTCAATTTTTTCAGAAGGATGAATAATCCCGGAATTGATATTCTTACCTTTTATCTCTTTCAATGAATAACCAAATAGTTTGCTGAACTGTAAATTTATATCTAAGATATTTCCTTTTTCGTCGATATACACTATTGCCTTAGGGTTATCTCTAAAGATACTGATAAACTCCTGCTG
>DAOUWX010000186.1 GCA_030666935.1 Atribacterota bacterium
ATAAACTTCTTTATATTTAATTCTTCGCTGTTTTTGGAATCGGCAACAGCGCTATAATAGGTGGTATTCATTTCGTATGGTTCTTTACTCCCATCTTTTACAGTTTTATAAGATATAAATCCTCCTCTTTCTTTTATGTTATCTGCGATATCGGTTATTTCCCTGTCGGTTAAAATGGCTTTAACCGGAACAACTCCCAAACCATCATGGGTAGCAAGCACATTAAAGAAAGCTGTTTTATCAGAAACATTTTTGACGCCGGAAGTCCATTCAAGAAGACGGGAGGCATCACCGGTGTAAAAGGTATGCAATACTAACAAGGGGAGGGCAAATTGATATACCAATTGAACTTCATTACAGCCGTTGCCAAAATAACTGATATTCTCTCTGTGTGGTACATTTGTCTGTGTAAGCAATAATGTATCAGGAAATATTTCATCAAGAATAGCCCTAATTAATTGAATTATATAGTGTGTTTCCTTTAAGTTAATACAACTTGTCCCTAATTTTTTCCAGATATGACCGATGGCATCCATGCGGATAACTCTCGCCCCTTTACCGGCATAAAATAATATCACATCGATTATCTCCAGTAGTACATTTTCATTTGCGAAATTAATGTCTATCTGATCCGGGCTATAAGTGGTCCAGAGATAAATTTCTTCGCCTTTTCTTTTAAATTTTGTTAATAACGGATGGGTTCTTGCCCTGGTAACTGAAGATAGATCGCTATCTTTATCAATACTAATAAAATAGTCATCATATTTGGAGTTGCCTTGTATATATTCTTTAAACCATATGCTTTCAGAGGAAATATGATTGGCTACCAGGTCAAACATTAAATTGAATTTTTGACCTATATCTTCAATATCTTTCCAGTCTCCTAAAGCCGGATTAACTTTTTTATAATCTATAACCGAAAATCCATCATCAGAAGAGTAAGGATAAAATGGTAGTATATGAATAATATTTATTGCCTGTTTAAGATATTCATCAACAAATTTTAATAAGGATTGCAGGGGGTTTTTGTTGGCTGCTTGAATATTATCTCCATAGGTAATTAAGATAACATTTTTTTCATTTAAATAATCAGCTTTTGGAATTTTGCCGGTACTATTCTTCTGATATCTATCGATTAATTCATTAATCTTCTTAAATGTATTTTGAGCCCTATCCCTGCCATAAAGGAATACCAGTTTGTTTATTATTATTTCCCGACTTATTTTAGGCACTGACATATTGTATTGCTTCTCCGATATGGTTTTTCAATAATAAGAGTAGACTGTTTAATAAGGTTTCATCATCCTAAGTAGAGTCTCTGATAATTAATTTTGGCTGGAAAATAATTCTTTGACTTTTATGATTCTCGGGATCCTTTAACTGTTGAGCTAAAATTTTTATTGCCCCTTCTGCCATCTTTCTTACAGACTGGCTAATCGTGGTCAGAGCCGGATAATAGTACTCTGATAGTGGAATATTATCAATTCCAAGCACTGCAATATCCTGGGGTATTTTCAGTCCTTTTTCCTGAATAGCATGATAAGCTCCTATTGCCCTCTGATCACCGGAAACAAAAAGGGCATCAGGGATTTCTACTTCTAAAATATTCTTCATCTTTTCATAAGCAAATTTTGGGTTCATAATTCCATAATCAATATGCCTTGGTTCACTCTTGATATGATAATCATTGCAGGCTTGAATAAATCCCTTTGTTCTATCCTGATTTACCGTGAAATTTTCATCTCCCAGAAAAAATCTAATAGACTTATACCCTCTTTTTATGAGATGTTCGGTTCCCAGATAACCCGCTTTAATATTATCAAGATTAACAAATGAAGTAGATTCATAGACATTATCTCTACCGACAATAACAAAAGGAATATCGCTTCCCACAAGATAGTCAATCCGGCGATCAATTTCCCGGGTATCAAAAATTATAGCACCATCTGCAAAACCATTTTTCAGCAAATAGAAACCATCATGTTTATTTTCTTCAACTTTGGAAGCTGAAGATTTTGAAACTATTAATTTATACCCCAATCTATTGGCTTCACTATCTAAAAATCGGATAAAGACATTATGGAAATTTCCCATATAATTTGCCGCATTTTTTTCTACAAAGACTATTAAAATCCCGGTTGTTTTCTTTCTAAGCGACCTGGCAATTAGATTAACCTGGTACCCGGTTGATTTTATGATTTTTAAAATTTTTTCTCTTGTTTCTTTCTTTACTTTTTCTTCTTTATTTACAACCCTGGAAACCGTCCGTGGAGATACATTGGCAATTTTTGCGATGTCCTTAATAGTATATTCCTTTATCTTAAATCACCTCCACAAATTATTATACAATACTTTTTAGTTTTTCTTCCAGGCTTTCAAGTGAAAAGTATTCCCTTCCTAATTGGAAATTTTCTTCAACCATCTTTTCCCTGCAATCTTTATCTATAAGTAATTTTATACATTCTCCGGCAGCACGCTTTATTATTTTTTTATCCACTTTTGCCAGACCATATTTATCAAGCTCATATTTGTCCCCTAAAGAAATAACCTTAAATCCTTTTTCTTTGATATCTTCTTTATAAACATCATACTCAAATACTAACATCGGTTTTTTGGCAAACAAACCTTCTAAAAATTGATTTCCCCATCCCTCCTGAATGCTCGGATAGGTTATTATATCTGCAAAAACATAGGTATCCCATAAGGAATATACCTTATTATCATGTTTAACACACCTTGAATGTTCAACCAGACTATTGACAAACAGCAACTCTACATTACTTTCTTTGGCCCTGGTTTTAAGCCTCTCAACATAATCATCTGCAGTCTCTATCATCCCCGCCAAAACGAGTACTATCCTGCTATCTTCTTTAAAACTTTGCCGGTTATATAATATTGCTTCTTCAAGTATTTTTCTGTTCTCCTCTTTCTGCATCTCCCCAACCACATCTATAGCCAGTTCGATTGCTTTTCTATTTGTTACCCTGGTTGCCTGAAGCATAAGAATATCATTATCTCCAATGCCTAATTTTTCTCTAAAATCTTTGTTGTAATCATCAACATTCCACAACTTCTCATCAAAATCAAATACATTAGGTATAACAACAGAATCCAGACTTCTTCTCATTTTTAATTCTTTTTGCATAATACTATTAATCACTACATGTGAAATCAAGTCATCTTTTGGAGGATAGTATTCCTCCAAAACCTTGTGAACGAAATTGCATGTTGGTTGAGAAAAATTATCCCTTTCCCAGTAAAAATCATGATGATGTCCGATAGATCTAATACCTAATTCCTTGATGACCTTAACAAAGGCCATAGCGGTAGGGATGCTTCTGCCGATTGATAAAATATTATTGGGAACAATCAAATCTATCTTGTTTTCTATTAAGAATTTTTTCAAACTTTCTTCAATTTTCAAAGTTTGCTTTTTTATAGCTCTTATTAATTCATCCTCATCCTGATAATCTTCTAATTTTAAATAGGCATTTCTTTCGATTTTCAAATCCTCTTCAAACCTATAATTCATCTCCGGTATAACATAACCATCAGATGTGCCTGTACTACCGGCAATATAATATACTTTATGCCCCATATTTACTAAAATTTTTTTCCATTTATCCATCTCCAGGGAAACTCCATCAGTTTCGCCAACCCGATAATGACATAATGCTATATTCATGCTGCCCTTCCTTTATATAATAATTCTATATCTCCTCGTGACTTTCATAATCAAAAAACAATATCTTTTCCTGCTTAAAATTAATAAAGAATGTGTCTCCGGATTTAATTTTTGTTTCACCCGAAATAACTAATTTTGCTATTTTGTCATTAATTTTGAAAATAATTACTTGATGAGACCCTTGAGGCTCAACTAATAAACACTTTACTGACATAATAGCATCCTTTTCGTCAACGACCGTTATATTTTCAGGTCGGATACCGATTATTGCTTTTTTATTATTATAATCTTTTAATCGGTGAGCTATTTTATCATTTAAGATAATTTTAAAATCAGGATTAAGCAGATTATTTTTACCATCTTCTACGCTTACGGTAACCTCTGTAAAATTAGTAGGAGGGGCACCGATAAAATTAGCTACAAACATATTTTTGCAATTGTGATAGACCTCATCAGTTGTTCCGGTCTGAACAATCTCCCCATCCTTCATAATTACAATTCTATCAGCCAGACTCATGGCTTCAGATTGATCGTGGGTTACAAAAATTGTGGTTGCCTTGGTTTTTTTATGAATTTCTTTAAGTTCTGTTCGCATATAAACTCTTAATATAGCATCAAGATTGGATAGAGGTTCATCCATTAAAAAAATCCTGGGTTTAACTGCAACTGCTCTTGCTACAGCAACACGCTGTCTTTGGCC
>DAOUWX010000405.1 GCA_030666935.1 Atribacterota bacterium
GGAAATAACTTTATTGATTAGTATCAAAACAACTATTTTTTAACACTATAGTATCCACGGCACTGTTCCATAATCTAGTGATTTTCACTTTTTTCATTAAATATTACCTCCTCAATAGCTCACGCTTGTCTACAAGTTGGTCTTCAATAGATTAGGATTTTCTAAATGTTAATTTTTTCTAAGATGACATGAAAAACTGCAGCCAATGTGTCATCTAATCATATAAAAATCGATAGCTACTGCTCAACCTTGATAAAGATTCCAATCTAAAATTTATCAATGAATTGCAAAAGGTCTAAATAGTCCAAAAAGGTCAAACAGTGTTGGTTTTACGCCATCGAACATCCCTGCTCTTTTCATCGAAGCAAGTTTCATCTGATAAATAATGCCTTTCTCGGTTCTGAATTGTTTTTTTCGGTGTGTTTTGAGACTTGTTGAATAATAATTCTCGACAGCATTATTTGTGGCGGGGGCACCTTCAAAATATTGAAAGGCTGTAAGATTCATCCAGTGCTTGTTAATCATTTTTAATCGTTTCTTTATTTCTTCATCAAACGAATTGATTTGATCCATCAGTTCATTGAAATTTTCTTCAGCTTTTTCAAGACTGTTTAACTCAAGATTTTCTTTATTTCTCCTACGAGCTAGTTCTAATTCATGTAGGTATTTGTAGAATGCCTTTTTTGCTATTTTGATCCAGGATTTGTAAGCTTCTTCATCTTGATTCATTTCTATTTCTTCTAATTCGAGCTTGCGGAGCATTTCTATTTCTTTCTCACGATTGTAAAAAATGTTCAATAATTTATATTTCAACAGTTCCTGTGCTATAGATGTATATCGCGGAAAATCTTTGACAATAAGCTTGTTTAAATGAAACAGACAATACTGATGTATTAAATTATCTCCAAACACTTCTTTTAAAACAGAGGGATAACTTGAATAAAAATCTGTTACGATGTATAATGGTTTTGAGGTATCCAGGTTCGCCGACAAAAATCGCTTTATTGTTTCAGGGTCTTTCTTATCAAACAATTCGTCAGCTACTGGTCTTTTGGTTTTCGCATCCAAAATTGTGAGACGATATTTCTGAGTACGTCCTTTCTTTGGAAACTGCTCATCATAGTGTACGATCAAAATGTTTTCCAAAGGAGGGATTTCTGCATTTTCCATAGCACGATTGAATTCCCTGAAAATTGTACTTTTGGATTGTGGGAAAATGAATTGCATCAACTTCGAAATCGCATTATAAGCAACATGATTTAATCTAAGCATTTGATAGAATTCACCCAACAAATTGATAAATAAAGTTTTAAGTTCTTCCCAAACACTTGGATCTTCTTCGAGATTTTTACCGCATGATTTACATTGATATTTACCGATTTTAATTCCGCCCATACCCTTTTTAGTGTGCAGGTTAAAACCATTGTGTACCATTTTATTATCACATTTAGGGCATGGCGGTGGATTTTTCTTGCGGAAAATATTGTCTATAGTATATTCGTATTCATCACCAAATCCACTGAAGACATATCCAAGAATTGGAATTTCGGGAAATGTGTTAAAATTTGCATTTATTACAACCATAATTATCATATATACTATAAATAGTTAATAGTATAAATAAATATATATTCATTGTAATGGTGTAACTACTTTTTACTACATAACTGGATTTTGGAACTGTGCCGGCAAGCTCAATAGCTGTAATGCTAATTGCATCAATTATAATTATTTCTGGTTGTGTAGAAAAAGAGGAGCCTATAACAGAGCCAATATTAGCACAAAA
>DAOUWX010000096.1 GCA_030666935.1 Atribacterota bacterium
AAACAGGGTAACTGGTTAACCGGCCAACATCTTTACGAGATACGATATACGAATATATTTTTACGCTTTTTGTTATTTATTATTTGTACAAAAACTTAAAGCTCTCTCTCTTGCCCAGCAGTCAGCATCTAGAATATCACTAATGTTAGGATTAGGCTTTGGTTTGTGTTCTTTCATGGTCTTTTGAATAATTTGAGGAATTGCTAAAAAGTTTATTTTACTATTTAAAAAAGCATTAACTGTAATTTCGTTTGCTCCATTTAATACTGCTGGCATTGTTCCTCCAATCTCTAAGGCTTGATAGGCAAGTTTAATACAAGGGAATTTTTTGAAATTAGGTTTTTTGAAAGTTAGTTGACCTATTTTGGTTAATTCTAATCGTGAAAAGTTATTAATCATTCTGTTAGGATAAAATAAGGCGTACTGTATGGGAATCTTCATGTCATGTTCACCTATTTGAGCCAGGATAGTACCATCGACAAATTGAACCATTGAATGTACATAGCTTTGAGGATGGATTACGATTTCTATTTTATTAGCCGGTATATTAAAAAACCATTTTGCCTCAATTACTTCCAATCCTTTATTCATCAAGGTAGCTGAATCAATAGTAACTTTTTTCCCCATTTTCCAGGTTGGATGATTTAAGGCATCTTCAATTGAAATATTTTTTAAAGCAGTTTCGGTTAAATCATAAAGTGCCCCTCCGGATGCAGTTAAAATTATTTTCTCAACACAGTCTTTTTGTTCATTCTTTAAACACTGCAAAATTGCACTATGCTCACTGTCTATAGGTAGTATTTTTGCATTTCTTAATTTTACCTCTTTAACTAATAATTCACCTGCTACTACCATCGCTTCTTTACTGGCTAAAGCCACTTTTTTCCCTTTTTTAACTGCCTCAAAAGTAGGTATAAGGGATGCTATCCCTGTTATAGCAACTACAATAATATCAGCCTCTTCAAGGGTTGAGATATTTATTAACCCTTGAGTCCCCCATAATATTTCAATATTATTTTGTTTATTTAAATTCTTTTTCAATTTTCCGGCAATATCTTCATCTTTAACTACTGCTATTTTGGGTTTAAAAAAGCTTATCTGCTCCTTAAGAAAATTCGTGTTTTCCCAACCACTTAGAGCTACTACTTCAAATTCATTGGAATATTTTCGTATAACCTCTAAAGTTTGCTGTCCTATTGAGCCTGTTGAACCTAATATAGCTATTTTTTTTCTCATAATTAGATCTCTTACTTTCATAATTTTGTTCTTATTAAATTAATCGTTAGTTTTAAATGCAAGATATATAATTGATCGATTGACCAATTTACCGATTGACCGATTAAATTAGTCGTTAGTGAGTAGTCGTTAGTCGTTAGCTTGAAATACAACATACAAGATAAACTAGTTAAATAGTACAATTCTAATAATTTACTATCCAATTAACTAAGTAACTAATCAACGAATCGAGATAAATATTTAAATTTTAAATTTTGAGCTATAGCTTTACGTTTTGCGCTTTTCGTTTTTCGCTATAATTATTCACTATTCACTCAATCAAGTTAAAAAAGTTATATAATAATAAAATACAGGAGCTGTAAATATTAAACTATCAAGACAGTCTAATATCCCCCCCTGACCGGGGATTAACGTCCCTGAATCTTTAATTCCCGAGCCTCTTTTTAATACAGATTCAAATAAATCGCCGAGTTGGGCAATTATTGCTATAATCAAACCGAGAAAAAGTAATTCATTAAAAGTTAAATTTAACCAGCTTTTTAAGGCAAATGTGGCAACAATACTAAATATAGTCCCCCCAATCGATCCTTCAATAGTTTTTTTGGGACTTATTTTTGGAAATATTTTATTTTTACCAAATTTGGTACCAACAAGGTAAGCTCCGGAATCGTTTACCCAAGTAATAATTAACAAGGAAATAAGATAATAATTTCCATTGGGTAAATCTTTTATTTTTAGTATGAAGGATAAGAAATATCCTAAATAAATGCTTCCAAAAATTGTAACGGATATCTCGGCTAATACCTTGGAATAATCTTTTTTAAATAGTTGAAAGATAAAAGTTAGTATAATGAAAAAAGTAATAATTATATTTTCAATATAGTAATTAAAGCTACAAATATCATAAACTGTTATAATAATGAAATATAAGGTTAGTATGCTACCTAATATATATGATGGACTATATCCACGTTTGTGGGCCATACTATATAACTCTCTCAACCCCAACAAAGCTATTATTGTGATAATGATAAAAAAGGGGAATCCTATCCAAAATATTGTTACAAAGGCTAAAGAAACACCTATAATAGTTGTTACAGTTCTCTTTAAAAAATTATTATACTTTTCCTCCATATTTTCTCACTCTTTTTTGAAAATTTCTTATTGCTTCTATTAAACTGTTTTCGTCGAAATCGGGCCAAAGAGTAGAAGTAACCCAAAATTCTGTGTAAGCAATCTGCCATATCATAAAATTGCTAATTCTCATTTCGCCCGCTGTTCTGATTAGTAGATCTGGATCAGGAAGATCTCGGATATATAAATTATTTCCAATAGTATCTTCATTAATTTCCTCAACATTTAACTTTTTATCAAGTATTTTTAGTGTTATAGATTTTAGAGCATCGGTAATTTCAGCTCTTCCACCATAGTTAATGGCAATATTTAAAATAAGTTTATTATTCTTTCTGGTAGATTCGGATAATTCATTCATCTTTTCATTAAGCGAGTTAGGGAGTTCGTTTAATCTTCCTATAAAATTTATTTTTATATTATTCTTAATTAAATTTGCCTTTTCTTTATTCAAAACTCTTTCAAATATTTTTAAAAGGTAGTTTATTTCGTTTTTGGGACGCTTCCAATTTTCTATAGAAAAAGCAAAAAGGGTTAATGCGGGAATGTTATATTTTAAACAGCTTGTTATCACTTTTTTAACTGCTTTTGCCCCTTCACTGTGCCCTGCACTTCGGGGCAATCCTTTTTTCTTTGCCCAGCGACCATTTCCGTCCATTATTATAGCCAGGTGCTGAGGTATTTTATTCTTCTCAACTAATACATTTTTAGTATCTTTAGAATTACTAATAATTATCACCTATAAAAAAACCCCCTTTAAAATATATTAATAAAAAATAGATTATTATAGATTAAAATTTGAAGGGGGTTATATTTTTATTCCTGTACTATTGCTTCACTTGGACAAGCATCGGCACAAGCTCCGCAATCTGTACACTTATTTTTATCAATTAAATAAATTTCTTCTCCTTCAGAAATTGCTTCTGTAGGACATTCATCAACACAGATGCCACATTTGATGCATTCATCGGTAATTTTATAAGCCATTTAAATGCTCCTTTCTCTATTAAATAATTTAAAATATTTTTTTATACTTCCATAATTTCTTTTTCTTTGAGCTCTAATAATTCATCAATACTTTTTGTATAATTATCCGTCAATATTTGGACTTCATTTTGATTTTTTTTACATTCATCTTCCGAAATATTACTTTCTTTCTCCTCTTTTTTTATTGAATCATTTACTTCTCTTCTTATATTTCTTATGCTTATTTTTCCATTTTCCGCTTCATTTTTTACCAATTTTACTAACTCTTTTCTTCTTTCTTCGTTCAACGGTGGTATGGTAAGTCGAATAATATTACCATCAATAGATGGAGCTAATCCTAAATCAGATTTCCATATAGCTTTTTCAATTTCAGAAAGACAATTTTTATCCCAAGGTTGAATAACTATTAAATTCGATTCTGGAATAGAAATATTTGCTACTTGTTTTAAGGGAGTTAATGTACCATAATAGGATATTTTTATCCGATCTACCAAGTTTGAAGAAGCTCTTCCTGTTCTTATATGGGCAAATTCATCCCTTAATGCTTTAATTGTCTTTTCCATTCTAACTTTTGTTTCATCTAATAAATCCTGCAGCATATTTATCCCCCCTTTACTATTGTCCCTATTTTTTCACCAAATACAACCCTTCTGATATTTCCAGCAGTATTAAAATTAAAAACTATTACCGGAATATTATTTTCCATACATAAAGAAATAGAGGTTGCATCCATAACTTTTAGTCCTTTATTTAAGAATTCGAGAAATCCTAAACTATTAAATTTTATCGCTTTTGAATTTTTTAACGGGTCAGATTCATATATGCCATCAACCTTTGTAGCTTTAAGAATTGCGTCAGCATTTAGTTCAATTGCCCTTAAGGCAGCAGCGGTATCTGTAGTAAAATAAGGATTCCCTGTTCCGGCAGCTAAAATAACTATTCTATTTTTTTCTAAATGTCTCATTGCCCTTCTTCTGATATATGGTTCTGCAATCGCTTTCATCTCGATTGCAGTTTGTACTCTTGTTTCAATGTTTAATTTTTCTAAAGAATCTTGAAGGGCTAAAGCATTAATTATAGTTGCTAACATGCCCATATAATCTGCAGAAACGCGATTTATACCTTTTTCGCTCCCCTCTTGACCTCTAAAGATATTTCCCCCTCCAATTACCACAGCTGTTTGTACTCCAAGTTCTCTTATTTCTGCAATTTCTTTGGCGATAAAATTAATCTTTTGGATATCAATACCATAACCTTTTTCTCCTGAGAGTGATTCACCTCCGAGTTTTAAAAGAATTCTTTTATATGAAGGTTTTTTCATATTTTTATCCTTCGCCATATATTAGTCGTTAGTGAATAGTCGTTAGTCGTTAGTAAAAATACAAGCTTCAAGTTTTCAATTATCAGTTTATTGAAATTTCTGTCATTGCGAGCTCTGATTTATCAGAGCGTGGCAATCTCTTTATTAAATTAATAATTTAAAGCGAAAATTGTAAATTCATGTTTTAAAATTCAAAACTTTTTTTTAGTATTAAATTTTAAATTTTGAACTATGGTTTTGCGTTTTTCGTTTTTCGCTATACGCTTTTTCTTTACTAAATACTATTCACTATATACTATATACTAGTTTCAGATTTCCTCGCCGAGTTGAAATCTGGCGAATCTTTTAATTACGATATTTTCACCTAATTTAGCAATTAACTCTAACAATAATTGATTAATATTCTTGCTGTTATCTTTAATAAATATTTGTTCCTTCAAACAGTTTTCCTTAAAATATTTTTCTAATTTACCTTCCACAATTTTTTTAACGATCGGGGCAGGTTTACCTGCCTTTTCAACCTGTGCAGAAAATATCTCTTTTTCTTTTTTAATTATGCTGTCCGGAACATTTTTTCTGGATATAAATTTAGGATTTGAGGCTGTGATTTGCATAGCTATATCTTTCACGAATTCTTTAAACTCATTTGTATTAGCCACAAAATCGGTTTCGCAGTTTATTTCGACTAAAACTCCAATTTTACCGTAGAGATGAATGTAGGATCCTACTGCTCCGCTTAGTGCCTTCCTGTTAAATTTAGAAGCAGCTGCATCCATCCCCTTTTTACGTAAATATTCAATTGCTTTTTCCAGGTCTCCTTCAGTTGCTTTTAAGGCTTTCTTACAATCCATCATTCCAGCACTTGTTTTTTTTCGCAATTCCTTAACCATCTGGGCATTAATGTTCATCCTTATCTCCTTGCTTCGTTTATATGTATTATGTTTTAAACCACTTCAGTCTCTTTTTCAACAGTTGATTTCTTCCCTTCAATAACTGCATCAGCTACAACTGAAGAAATTAATTTTACTGCTCTTATCGCATCATCATTACCTGGAATCACATAATCTATTACTTCCGGGTTGCAATTTGTATCCACAATTGCCACTATAGGAATAGAAAGTTTATTGGCTTCAGCAACTGCAATATTCTCTTTTTTGGGATCAATTATGAATATTGCAGCTGGAAGTTCTTCCATATCTTTAATTCCGGTTAATATTTTTTCAAGTTTCTCTTTTTCCCTTTTTAAGCTTATAACTTCTTTTTTGGGAAGAACTTCAAACATATTATTATTTTCCATTTCTTCCAATTCATGAAGCCTTTTAACTCTTTTTCTAATAGTATTAAAATTAGTTAATATTCCGCCTAACCATCTATAATTTACATAAAACATGCCACACCTTTCAGCTTCGTTTTTAATCGCTTCCTGAGCCTGTTTTTTTGTTCCTACGAACAGTATATTACCGCCATTGCCAGATATTTCTCTTATGAAATCATATGCTACCTCGACTAATTTCACGGTCTGTTGAAGATCTATAATATATATATTATTTCTTTCTGTAAAAATATATGTTTTCATCCTGGGATCCCATCGCCGCATTTGGTGGCCAAAATGTACACCTGCCTCTAGCAATTGTTTCATTGAAATTACACTCATCTACCATCCTCCAATTTCTATTTTTATAGTTTTATATTTTTATTTTTTTTATGATTTAAAAATTATCACAAATCGTTATAACTTATACATGATAAGTACACAAAATCAAAGATAGTATAACACAGTTTTTTTTCTAAATCAAGAAAATTAATATAGCGTAGAGCGTACAGCGTGGAGCGTATAGTATAATTAGTATCTAGTATATAGTATTTAGTATTTAGTAAAGAAAATAAGATAGAGAGAAGAAGATTTCACAGAAATCTAATTCGTATTTTGTTGAGAATTAGTTAGCTAGTTACTGGTTTGCTGGTTAGATAGCTTAATACTGATTTATCAATCAACTAAATCTTTAAACTATCCGCTATACGCTATTTTGTACGAGATACGATTCACGAGATACGAGATACGAATTATG
>DAOUWX010000039.1 GCA_030666935.1 Atribacterota bacterium
CGGGAGTTTTTTAAAAAAATAGTTGTTTTTGCAAAAGAAATGGATTTATCTGTGGTAACCCATATAGCCGGATGGATAGAAATAGTTTCTAATTCTTTAAAAAAATATAAGATGCGGGATTTAGAATATGTTCATTCCCTTGGTTTTACCGGAAAAAGAGCTATTGTTATTCACGGGGTATGGTTATCCAATGATGAAATAAAGATAATTGCTGATACCGAAACCAAAGTAGTTCACAATCCCGTGGCGAATATGCACCTTGGATATGGAATCGCCCCGATAACTGAAATGCTCTCCAGGGGAGTAACGGTTGGACTGGGCACAGACGGAGCGGCCAGTTATACCTATGACATGTTTGAAATTGGAAAGACAGCTGCTATGTTGCAGAAAGTTAAAAATTTGGATGCAGAAGCGATAACTGCGGAGAAAGTTTTGGAGATGCTCACAATTGAAGGAGCAAAAGTTTTGGGGATGGATTCTTTCACCGGTTCAATAGAGAAAGGAAAACGGGCTGATATAATTCTTCTGGATTTTAATTGTCCCCATATTATGCCCGGAGGGAAAGTGGTCCCCAAGATTGTTTATAGTGCCCGGGGAGCAGATGTGCTAACCAGTATAATCGATGGTAAGATCGTAATGGAAAATCGAAAGGTCTTTAATTTAAACGAAGGAAAGGTTATAAAAAATGCCCAAAGAATGAGAAATGACCTTTGCGAAAAGGCCGGACAAAAAACAACCAATCTTTTAGATACCCCCTGGCCTTCTGATAAGGCCGCCTGGAGGATGAGTTAGAGCATGTCAAGATTCCATAAATTGCTGAGGATTAATTTAAGTACGCAAATTTATACAGAAGAAGATATCCCTTCAGAATACGAAAAAAAATTTATTGGGGGGAAGGGGATTGGTACCGCATATCTTGTGCGGGAATTGGAGCCTCACATTGACCCCTTGGGTCCGGACAATAAGTTTATAATTGCTACCGGACCATTAAACGGAACATCTGCCCCAGCGTCTTCCCGATATGAGATAATTACCAAATCACCGTTAACCGGAATTTATCTCGATTGTAACTCCGGGGGACATTTTGCTCAAGAAGTAAAAGCAACCGGTTTTGATATTTTCATTATCGAAGGGGTTTCGGAAAAACCCGTAATTATTTTTATTAATAATAATCAAGTTTCTTTTGTTGAGGCGAGTGATGTCTGGGGAATGTGTGTCTATGATGCGGAAAATTACGTTAAAAAAATCCTTAAAGACCCTGCGGTAAGAGTGATGTCTATTGGTCCTGCCGGGGAAAATCTCGTACGATTTGCCAGTGTTTCCAGTGATTATTCAAGGCAAGCTGCCCGTGGAGGAACTGGGGCAGTTTTAGGTTCAAAAAAAGTTAAGGCAATAGCGGTAAAAGGAACCCGGGATATTCCCATAGTTAATTTTCGTTCATTTCTTCTTTCGGTTAAGAAGGCGCGAGAAGTTATTTTTAATAATCCGTGGGTTCCGGATCAGCGAAAATATGGTACTCCCAGGACGGTAACACCGGTAAATGCAAATGGATTGCTGCCTGTAAATAATTTTACCGAAGGGATAGTAGAGTCTGTTGCTTCTATAGATGAATTTGCAATGGAGGCGTTGGTTAAGAAGAGATTATCTTGCGGCGAATGTCCCATTGCCTGTTCAAAAGGTTACAACAGAGGGAAATTTGCCATGGAAGGCCCGGAGTATGAAACGATAGCTCTTTTGGGTCCGAATATCGGAGTCTTAGATCTTAATGAAATTGCCGAGTTTAATTATTACTGTAACCAATATGGACTTGACACCATGTCTACAGGAGCATTAATTGGAGCTCTTCTCACTTCCGGCAAGATTAAGATTGAAGGACGTGAGAAAAAGAAACAGACGATTATTAAACTCCTTGATCAGATGTCTTATCGGAAAGGAATAGGAGATGTGCTGGCTGAGGGACTACGGTTTGTTGGTAAAAAATGGGATATTTCCTATCTAATGCCAGAGATAAAAGGACTCGGTATCCCCGCTTATGATCCAAGATGCTCTGATGGGACAGCATTGGTATATATGACTGCTGACAGAGGAGCCTGTCATTTAAGATCATGGCCCTTGGGGAGAGAACTGGCCTCGCTTTGGGGAGAAAATGATCTTGATAAAAAAATAGATTTTATAAAAAATCAGCAAGATGAGAAAGCTGCTGAAGAAGGTTTAATTGTTTGTCAGTTTGCCTATGGGATAGGGTTGTTAGATGAGATTCTTCCGGAAATGCTAAACGAAGCTACAGGGGAAGATTGGAATATTGCTAAAATGAAAATAGCAGGAGAAAGAACTTGGAATCTTTCAAAATTATTTAATGTTGGAGAGGGCATGTCTAGAGAAGATGATTATCTTCCAGAGAAGTTTGCAGTAGAAGGTATAAAGTCAGGACCCCTAAAGGGAAAGACAATGAGTAAGGGGAAACAAGATCTTATGCTTGATAAATATTATGAATTGCGCGGATGGACCAAAAAAGGAGTTCCCACATCTGAAACCTTAAAAAGATTGGACATAAAGGAAGAGTTATGAGTTTTTTAAGAGTAGATAAGGATTTATGTACAGGTTGCCGTATTTGTGAGACAGCCTGTTCGATAGCAAAAGAAAGAGTAATAAATAGGGCTAAAAGTAGAATTCATATATACCGAAGCGATGTTTTAGAACTTATTGAGCGTGTATGCATTCAATGTTCTGAACCTGTTTGCCTATCAGCATGCCCACAGGGAGCAATTTATAAGAAGGAGAACAATGTTCGAGTAGAAGAAACAAAATGTACCGGGTGTGGTGAGTGTGTAAAGGTGTGTGATAGACTGTTTCTCTCTCCGGAAGGCGATAAAGTCTTAATGTGTGACCAGTGTGGTGCCTGTGTGTTGAAATGTCCTGAAGATGCTTTAATAATCGAGTAGATAAAGGAGAAAATTATGTCAAATATCTCTATAGATTTTCTTGGCTTTACTCTAAAAAACCCACTTATGCTTACAGAGGGTCCTCTTTCGGGTTCTTTGGAACTTATAGAAAAGGCCTCAAAATTTGAGATTGGCATGATTTTTACTAAAGGCATTAGACTTGAATCTACAGAATCTCCGGTGCCATATATCCGAAAGTATGAAAGAAGCCTTATTAATGCAGATTGGTCAGACATAGGTTTCCAAGAATGGCTAAGAACGATAAATTCTCTTCAAACAGACATACCGATAGTAACAAGTATTGCCAAGAATTACCTAAATCCTGATACAGCTGTGGAGATGGCAGTTGAACTGGTAAAGGCAGGTTCAAAAACAATATCTTTTGTAGATTATGATCCAATACAATTGGTTGACACGGTAAAAAAAGCAAGACCTCTCATTAAAGCACCGCTTATGGTAAAATTACCGCCATTTCTTCCTAATTTGGAAGATGTTTTAAAGAGTTTGGTTTCTGCCGGGGTAGATGCTATTGCAGCAATGGATTCTATTGGACCTGTTCTTTCTATCGACATCAAAACCGGTGAACCGATTATGGGTAGCAAGGATGGAAGTGCTTACCTATCAGGAAAGTACATTCTTCCGGTTACCTTGAAATATATTTATGAAATTTCGAGATTTGTAGATGTACCGGTGGTTGGCGTTGGTGGTGTTACTGATTATAAATCAGCAATCCAGATGATTATGGCTGGTGCGACCGGAGTTGGAATGGTTACCGCACCGATACTTGAAGGTTTTGACGTATTTAATAAAACAGCTTCCGGTATTAAAGAATACCTTGAAGAGAAGGGTTTAGAAAAAGTCGGAGAGCTCAGAGGGATAACCCATCGAAAGGTTAGAGAGAGAAATATATCTACAAATTTAAAAGCGGAAATAAATCAAGCAAAGTGTACTTCCTGTGGGTTATGCGAGAAAATTTGTTACTCTAAAGCAGTTATTATAGAAGATGAGAAATATCGAATTATAAAAGAAAAATGTGTGGGTTGCGGACTTTGTGCAAGTGTTTGTTCTTTTGATTCAATAACTTTTAACGGAAGGATAATTTAATGATAAATAAAAAACTTAGTGAAAAAGAATTAATTGAAGCTGCCTCTAAAATGAGATTTTATTCATTGTTGAGTATTCATGCCGCTGGATCAGGGCATCCGGGTGGTTCACTTTCAATTATGGATATAACAGCTGCCTTATACCTTAATGTTGCAAATCTTGATCCTAAAAATCCCGAATGGGAAGATAGAGATAGAATAATCTTTTCTGCCGGACATAAAGCTCCCGCGCAATATGCCGGGCTTGCTCTTGCAGGATTTTTTAATATCGAAGACATGATCACCTTAAGAAAATTTAACAGTCGTTTTCAGGGACATCCACATGCTCCCGATCTTCCCGGGATTGAAGTTTCAACTGGTTCATTAGGTCAGGGCCTGAGCATTGCCTGTGGTATTGCTCTTTCAGGAAAACTTAATAATAAAAAATATCGAGTATTTTGTATTATGGGTGATGGTGAACAGCAGGAAGGTAGTGTATGGGAATCTGCCATGACTGCCGGTAATTATTCGCTTAATAATCTCATTGGAATTGTTGATAGAAATAGACTTCAGATCGATGGTGAAGTAGATTCAATTATGAAAATATCCCCCCTGGATCAGAAATATCGGGCTTTTGGATGGGAGGTTATAGAAATAGATGGCCATAATATGAGGGAAATACTTAATGCCTTTGAGAAAGCAAGTGAATCGAAAGATAAACCCACCCTTATTATTGCAAATACTATAAAAGGCAAGGGAGTATCCTTTATGGAAAACAAGGTTGAGTGGCACGGAGCGGCAACGAAGGATAATGAAGAATTATTTGAAGCTCTTAGTGACCTTCCACATAACTATTTATCTAAAGATAAAATTCTAACTCTATTAGATAAGGCAAAAACTTTTTCCATAGAGCAAAACAAAAGACTTGATTCTGTCTTACCTGAGTATTCAAAAGATTATTGGTGGAATAAAGAAAATTGTATGAAAGTCAAGATGAAGCCGAACAGAAATGGATTTGGTGAAGGTATTGCACGAGCCGGGGAACATCCCAAGGTGGTTACAATACATGCTGATATTTCAAATTCTATCAAAATTACTGATTTTGAAAAAGCTGATCCAACTCGGGAAAACCGGGTAATCAATGCGGGGATAGCGGAACAAAATATGATGACAATGGCAGCCGGACTTGCTAGTGAGGGTTGGATACCCGTAGTCGGTACTTATGGCGTTTTTGCCTCAGGCAGGCCATGGGATCAAATTAGGACAACCATATGTAATGACCGTCTTAATGTGAAGATTATAGGTGCACATGGAGGAATTTCTGTTGGACCTGATGGCGGAACACATCAAGCCCTGGAAGACATTTCACTAATAACCATACTTCCCAATATGCGTATGGGGGTTCCTTGCGATGCAGAGGAAGCCAGGAAGATGTTCGAATATATGTTGTTAGAAGTGCAGGGTCCCTGCTATTTAAGATTGGCTAGAGAAGCAACCCCGGTAGTGACCGATGAAAATACCCCATTTGAATTTAGCAAGGCAAATATAGTGCGGTATCGCAAAAAAGGAGAGATGTTCAAGGAAGCCTTCGATATTCAGATTGCAAAAAATTATAAGAATGAAGGGGAAGACCTTTCAATTATAGCGTGTGGACCCATACTTACCGAAACGATGAGGGCAGCTTATATTTTAAAAGAAGAATCAGGGATAGAGTGCAGGGTAATAAATATGCATACTGTAAAACCTATTGATGAAGATACGATTATGAGGGCAGTTAGAGAAACTGGTGTAATTCTTACTTGTGAAGAACATCAAAAGGGTGGTTTTGGGAATCTTGTTGCCGGTGTTATTGGTAAAAACAAAGAATACTCACTCCCCCTTATATTTGAATCAATCGGTATAGACGATAAATTTGGGGTATCGGGAAATATAAGAGAACTCTTTAATGCATACGAAATATCTGCGGAATTTATTGTGCAAAAAGCATTAAAATGCTTAATACATAAAAGATAGGAGAAAATATCTTGCTTGATGTTGTCAAAACTTTAACCGTTTCTGAAGCAGTTGCAGAGAAGTTAGTTAATCAAATTTCAAAAGGTAAGTTAGTCTGGGGACAGAAACTGCCCTCTCAAAGAAAATTAGCAAAGATGTTGAATGTAGGAACTTCTTCTTTGAGAGAAGGGCTGCAAATGCTTCATGCAACAGGGTTTATTGAAATCAAAAGAGGCCAGGGAACCTATATAACCAAAAATTCCTCAATACCTCTATCGAAAAATATTACCTTGTCGTTAAATATTGATTCAGATGTTAGAAATCTAATGGAAGCCCGGAAAATACTGGAAGTAGATATAGCAATTTTAGCAGCAAAAAAGGCAAAACCGAGAGATATAAAAAGGATGACTACATATCTGGAAAACTACGAAAACTTTCTGGGCAAAGACAACCTGAAAGCTTCAGAATATGATTTAAAATTTCATTTAGCCCTTGTCGAAAGTGTGGATAACCCTTTACTTTATAAAATTAGTTTAGCCATAAGAACATCCTTGGAGGAATTTATAGGTAGTATAGAACATACCAAGAAAGGTTTAGATAATCACTGGAAGGTACTGGAAGCTGTTAAAGCGAGAGAGATAACCAAGACGAGGGATGCCATGAGAACACTTCTTGCTTCAACCGAGCGCACCTATTTAAAAACATGTAATAAAATTGATAAGGAGAAAAAACATGGACAAAATTTTATTGGATAGACCTCTGCACAAAGAAGCCCTTAATCTTCTAAAGAAAAATGTAGAAGTTATTGAAATCTACGATAATGACACAAAAAAATTATTAAAGAGTTTAGCAGAAGTTGAAGGGGTTATCTGTTCCGCTGTTTTCAAGATTGGCAAAAAAGAGATAGAAAATTCGAAAAATCTTAAGGTGGTAGGCCGTCCCGGCGTAGGGTATGATAGTGTAGATATTTCTGCTGCCACAAATACAGGTATACCGGTTGTTTATGCCCCCGATGGCCCTACTGAATCAGTGGCGGAACATGTATTTGGAATGATGATAATGCTGTCTAAAAAAATAAATGTAGTTGAGAAGGCTTTGAGAGCCAGAGGTGATTTCTTAATTAGGACCAGAGTAACAGGTATGGAGCTATATGGTAAAACGATTGGTTTGATTGGTGCAGGGCGGATAGGAAAGAGAGTAGCCGAGATAGCAAAAAAAGCTTTTAATATGAAAATTATTATCTTTGACCCATATCTTTCGGATTGTAAAGATTTTCTCGATGGAGAATTTTCTCGAATGGAGAATTTATCCGAATTACTAAAAAACTCAGATGTAATATCCGTGCATATTCCATTTAATAAAAAAACCGAAAAATTTATTGGTGAAAAAGAGATTGATTTAATGAAAAGTACCGCCATCTTTATCAATACTTCCCGCGGAGGAGTTGTAGACGAGAAGGCTCTTATTACCGCATTGAAGAATAGTAAGATTGCTGGTGCCGGTCTTGATGTTTTTGAAAAAGAGCCTCCTGACCCAGATAACCCACTGCTTAAATTGGAAAATACGGTGGTGACTCCGCATCTAAGTAGTTTTACAGATGAAGGAAAATTAAAGATGGGTATGGATGTAGTGAAGGGAGCCCTGGATGTTTTAGGAGGGAGAAAACCCCGGTTTATTGTTAATCCCGAGGTATGGGATAGTAGAAAAAAATGAATGTAAACGTAATAGAGGAAATAAAAAAATTAATTGCTATACCAAGTGTGACCGGAGAGGAAGCTCGTATTGGCAAATACTTATATGAAAGATTTACAAACATGGGCTGTGATACCAGACTGATTGAGGTTGAAAAGGAACGTTTTAATATTTTTGCAGTCTTACCCGGAAGAAAAAAGGATGACCTGGGTCTGCTTTTTCACGGGCATATAGATACTATTCCGGCTTATAATATGAAGTCCCCATTTACTCCTATTGTAAAAAATAATCATATATGGGGGCGCGGATCTGTAGACCAGAAGGGTGGGATCGCTTCAGTAATATCTGCTTTCGAAGAAATAATCTCTTCCAAGAAACCTTTAAAATACGGTGTCGGTTTTATTGGTGTTGTTGACGAAGAATCAGAACACAGGGGGAGTATGAATCTTAACGATACCGGTATTAAAGCTAAATACGCTGTTGTAACCGAACCTACCGGGCTAAAACTGGGTATCGGATGCAAGGGGACTGCACCAATAAAAATAATTGTTAGAGGGAAAACTGGTCATGGATGTAGACCGTGGCTGGGCGTAAATGCGGTTGAATACGGGATGAAAATTGCTTCAGAGCTATTAGGAGAAGATTTACCTATATACAAGGTAAAGGATATTGACGAGGTAAAGGCCACTTTAAACCTTGGTATAATAAAAGGCGGAGTGGCTTACAATATAGTACCCGATGAGTGTATTTTATGGTTTGACAGGAGACTTGTACCGGGAGAAAATCAGTTTCAGATATTGGACAGGATTAAGGAAAAGATTAAAAAATTTGAAGATTGTTATAATGTCTTGGTTGTAGTGGAGATAGCACGACCTGATTGGAATTGGCCGCCAATAAAAAAGAGGGGGCTAAAACCGGCTCTAACTGATATGGATGCGGAAATCGTCCAGGTTATTAAAGCTTCCCATAGAGAAATGATTGGTGATAATCCGATTCTCTTTTTTACAGACGGATACAATGAAATGGATTTTTTAATCAATGATCTTGGGATTCCTACCGTTCAATATGGTCCGGGAGACTCCGGTTTATGCCATACAGATGAGGAAAATATCGAGATTAATCAACTTATCAAAGCCTCTTTGGTTTACAAAACGGCAATTAAAAACTTATGTGAGGATTATAATGAAGATTAAATTTACTGTAAATGGAAAAGAATATTCTCCGCAAATTATAGATAAAGAGATGAGCCTCCTTTTTTATTTGAGAAATAATCTTGGACTAACTGCTGCAAAGAATGGGTGTAATGAGGGTCACTGCGGAGCCTGTACGGTAATTATTGATGGGGAAGCAAAGCTTTCTTGTGTAAGGAAATTAAAAGATATGGATGGAAAGAATGTAGTAACCCTCGAAGCTTTAAGCACAGAAGAGACTATTCATCCTGTTCAATATGCTTATATTAAAGAAGGCGCAATTCAATGTGGATTTTGCACTCCCGGTATGATTATGGCCACCAAAGCTCTTTTGGATAAAAATCCTAAGCCAGATGAAAGAGAAATCAAAAAAGCTCTTTCTCTTAATTTATGTAGATGTACCGGATATACAAAAATAATAAAGGCAGTGAAGAAGGCTGCCGAGTTGATAAGAAAAGGTGTAAAACAAATTGAGAAGAGAGAAGTTTACCCTCAAGCTAAAGTTAGGTTGGGGGGCTCTATTCCCAGAATAGATGCCCTTTCCAAGGTTACAGGGGAATTAAAGTATGCCAATGATTTATTATTTAAGGATATGCTATATGCCAGGGTATTAAGAAGTCCATATCCCCACGCAGAAATAGTTGATTTGAACATCTCTCAAGCCTTAAATACTGAAGGAGTGGTCACTATATTAACTGCTCAGGATATCCCGGGAAGAAGGGTCTTTGGACCCATTGTAGCTGATCAACCTATATTAGTGGATAAGAGGGTGCGTTATGTGGGTGACGCCCTCGCTGCGGTTTATGCGGAGAGTGAAAATATTGCCGAGGAAGCTCTTAAAAAAATAAAAGTTGGATATCGACTTCTTCCGGTAGTTAGCAACTCTCAAGAAGCCTTACAAAAAAGTGCACCCCTACTCCATGATGAAAACGATAAAAATAGCAATATTTTTTGCCAGATGGAATCAGGTAGGGGGGATGTAGAGGAAGGCTTTAAAGAAGCGGATATCATATTAGAAGATAATTATAAAACCCAATTTGTTGAACATGCTTATTTAGAACCTGAATCTTGTATTGCTGTTCCGGAAAAAGATGAAAAGATAACTGTTTATGTAGGTAGTCAAGGTCCGGAAGATGATATAAAACAAATTGCCCCTGCGCTTAATTTACCAACTGAAAAAATACACATTGCTCATATTCCTATGGGTGGGGGTTTTGGGGGAAGACAGGATATAACAGTTCAGATTATTGCTGCCCTTGGTGCGTTAAAAACCAAGCATTCGGTTAAATATACCTTTACCAGAAGAGAGTCTATCCGGGTAAGTGGAAAAAGACACGCGAATTATATTAATTATAAGACAGGGATTACCAAAGAAGGAAAAATTACCGCAGTGCAGACCAAGATTTATGCTGATTCCGGTGCCTATGCCTCAGTAGGAGAAGCGGTAATACTAAGATCGGTAAGTTTTGGAGGAGGCCCCTATGCCATACCTAATGCTGATCTGCATGCTTACGGAATTTATACCAATAATGTTCCTGCTTGCGCGATGAGAGGTTTTGGTAATCCGGCAGTAAGTTTTGCAGCTGAGATGCAGATAAATCGATTAGCGGAAAAACTTAATCTCGATCCCTTTGAGGTTCGCCTGAAAAATGTTCTGGAAGAAGGTTTACCCACTACTACCGGAGAGAGGATAAAATCGAGCGTAGGGATAAAATCTTGTTTATTAGCGGTAAAAAAAGCATTAGAAAGAACTAAAATTCCTGAACCACGAGCCGGATGGAAAATTGGAGTAGGAATCGCTTCTTCTTATAAGAATGTTGGCTTCGGGATAGGGATGGAAGATTTTGCCGGAGCTTATGGAGAAGTAGTAGAAGATGGAATTCTATTACTCCGATTTGGAGCAGTGGATATGGGACAAGGTTCGAGTACGGTGATGGCTCAAATTGCCTCGGAAAGAATTGGCTGGCCTTATTCAAAGATTATGACCCAATATGGAGATACAGAGAGAGACCCTCTTGCGATGATGACTACTGCATCTCGGCAGACTTTTGTGTCTGGTAATGCGGTTTATTATATGGCCGGAGAGCTTAAAGATAAGATATTTAAATACCTGGCAAATAAATTAAAAGTGAAGGCTGAGGATATTGAAATCAGAAATTCTTTCTTTTATTTAAAAAGTTCTTGCCAGAAATTAATTTCTCTGTCAGAATTATCAGAAAAAATAAAAGAAGAGGGGATAAGGCTTTCTGCTGAATATAAATATATTGCCCCCAAAACCCATTTTAGTCTTAAGGAACCTCCTGGGGGTTATAAACAGGGCAAAGAAAGGTTACATGTGGCATATTGTTTTGGTGCTCAAGCCGTAATTTTGGAAGTAAATGAAAAAACAGGCAAAGTTAATGTTTTAAAAGTAATTGCTTCTCATGATGTAGGTAGAATTATAAATCGAGCGGGAATAGAAGGCCAGATAGAAGGTGGTGTTATGATGGGTTTAGGGTATGCTCTTTCCGAGGAGTTTATATTAAAAGAAGGGAAGATTATCACTGATACTTTGGGTAAATTAGGGCTTTCCCGAATTGGTAAAACACCGGAGATCGAAAGTATTATTATAGAAAATTCTCATATTGAGGGTCCTTATGGGGCAAAAGGTATGGGAGAACTTACTGTTTCTATGGCTGCCCCAGCGGTGTTAAGTGCAATTCATAATGCCCTTGGAATATGGTTAACCTCTATCCCGGCAACCCCGGAAAAGATAATAGAAGCTTCAAAAAAGCAATAATGACCCCACCCCACCCACCTTTACTGATTCTATAGAACTTTGTGGCTCCATATTGGAAGAGATGGAGAAAGAGTGTGAATCTTATCAAAAGATATGTAGAAGTATGATTTCATAAGAACTTACTGACACTTACCGTTGATTATATTCCAGAATTAACTTATTATGATAACAGCAGTATTCAGCGGTTGGATATTCAGCTTATGCCGTAATTGTTTATTCTAAAATTTTTTATTATGAAGGATGCCATACATGGGTGAACTTAATTTAAAAATTAAATCTAAAGATATAGACCCGGGAGCTTTATTTATCACAAAGAGATTGAATGATTCAGGGCAAGAGGCTTTAGTGGTAGGGGGGTGTATCCGCAATCTGATAATGGGAGAAGAAGCCCGTGATTGGGATATAACTACCAAAGCTACA
>DAOUWX010000104.1 GCA_030666935.1 Atribacterota bacterium
AATTGTATTTTACTTACATTTGCAGCCCGCACCTATACGCTAAACGCTGTACGCTCTACGCTAACTAAATACTAACGACTAATCCAATTGGTAGATTGGAAGATTAATTGAACTGGGTAACCGAATAACTGGCCAACTAATTTAATCGGTTAATTGGTCAATTAGTTATAAAGGATATAAAATAATGAGTGATAACCATCGCCTATCTATAATTCATCTGGACGTTGATGCCTTCTTTGCCTCTGTAGAGCAGAGAGATAATCCGATTTATCGAGGTAAACCACTTATTGTAGGAGGAATAAGCGGTGGCAAAGGAAATTCAAATCGAGGAGTGGTCTGTGCTGCTTCCTATGAAGCCCGTAAATACGGTGTTCACGCCGGTATGCCCATCTGGGAAGCTCGCCAAAAATGCCATAAGGGAATTTTTATTCCTTCTCAAATGAATAAATACGTAGAAGCATCTAAAAAATTCTTTCAAATTTGCAGCAATTATACTCCCTTAATAGAACCGTTGAGCATAGATGAATTTTTTTTAGATGTATCCGGATGCGAATCACTCTTTGGCTCAAGCGAAACTATAGGAAGAAAGATTAAAGAAAGGGTATATCAAGAATTAGGCTTTAGGGTCTCGGTGGGAATAGCAGAAAATAAATTTCTGGCTAAAATTGCCACCAACCTGGGGAAACCGAATGGTTTTTATATTATCCCTTCAAAAGATATTCAAAAAATTCTCTATCCCCTCCCTGTATCTGCCCTCTGGGGTATAGGAAAAAAGACAGAAGAATTACTAAAAAAATCCGGTATTTATCAGGTAGAACAATTAGTCCAGATGCCTGATTCTATATTGGAAAACCTTCTGGGGAAAAACGGGAAAAAGATAAAACTTCTGGCTCAAGGAATAGATGGAAATCCGGTTACTCCTCCATCAACAGCAAAATCTATCGGTAAAGAAACAACTTTCAGCACCAATATAACTGAAAAAGCAATTCTAATAAAAGAACTGCTAAAAATTTCCCAACTTGTAGGTTATACCACTCGAAAAAAAGGTTATAAAGGTAGAACCATTACCTTGAAAATAAGATATCACAATTTTATTACCTTTAATAGATCTAAGACTTTAGAAAATCCTACTCATCTTGATGATATCATCTTTAAAACAGTCGTTGAACTCCTGGATAAAGTAAGGCATAAAAAAGGCGGGGTTAGACTTTTGGGGATAAAACTCTCCAATTTTACCTTGGGGAATAAAAGAAAGCAATTGAAGTTCTTAAGAGACGAAGAGGATAAAAAAAATGATAAATTACAACAACTCACTCAATCTTTAGATAAAATCAGAGAAAAATTTGGCACTAAAGCCGTAACCAGGGCCAGCCTTCTAAAGTAAATTTGAAATTAAAATTTACAGCTAAAACTCCGGCAAACTGTTTATTCACAAAATAGGGGCAGATATACTAAAAACATGTTTATGGGTAAATGAGGATAAGTGTAAGTCACCAATAAAGACTCCTTGTTTTCCCTCCAGGAAGATTTCGTGAGTACTTTTATCTATTCCTGTATCTTCATGACTGGAGGTAATTGTAATACCCTCTTTGTTCAAAATTCTGATGCGGGATATTTCTTCATGTGTTTCAATGATATTTTTAATCCTTTGGTTAACCTGTTCTATTCTTCGGGTATAATCAATGCTCTCATCTACAGCATCTCGGAAAACAACCCCGGTTGACACCGTTTTAGTAAGTTTCTCATATTGACTTAATAATGTTTCAATATGTTTCACTCTGGATTGGGTTGTATTAATTAGATTATCGGTGATTTGTTGTTTGATGATATTAGTGGATATATTTCTACTAATTAAAATACTGGTTATACTTACAGTTGTTAAAAGTAATAAAGCGATTATTTGAAATTTTCTCTGGATTTTCATTATTCTTTTCCTGTTCTTTTCTTTGAGGTTTAAATGCTCAGCACCGCCCGCCGTGGTGCTATATCACGTTATAAAAACATATACATTTAAAAAAATTTTCTAATTATTTTTATCAAATTCCAGCAGTTCAACACTTTTTACTGTTTCTTGAATTATAAAAATGCTTTCATTGTTATCTTCAGGTTCAATAGGATAAATAAAAAAAACTTTTCTATTCGAATTATAACCAAGAGTAGTCCCATAAATTTTTTCGCCATCTTTACAGGTAACAATTATTTTACGTTGACTGGGACTTACTTTATGTTGTCCTTCAAAGGTTTTTACTTTTTTGTGATCTTTATTCCCTTTAAAACTTTTTACAAAAAATACTGCTTTAAGAGATGATAATTTTATCTCTACCACATTTCTTTTCTCTTGTTCTCTGAATTCTTCATGTTTATATAAGTGAAAAACTTCTTTGGTGGGAGAAAAATCTACTGTCCAGCCTTTGAGAATCTTTCCATCTTTAAATCTTACTACAACTTTTTTACCAAACATTTATAAATCACCTTTCATTATATTTACTGTTATTTATTCTCTAACTAATAATGTTATGTCTCTTTTCTATTTGTTCTTAAAAGCTTTTAGTATTTTTTCTGGAGTTATAGGGAGTTCAAAAATTCTTACCCTTATGGCATCATAAATGGCATTGGCAATGGCCGGAGCGGTGGCAATTGTAGCCGGTTCCCCAATCCCTTTGGCTCCAAAAGGGCCTTCCGAATCTTCATTCTCTACCAGCCGGGTAGCAAAGTGAGGGGTGTCCATAGAAGTGGGAATTAGATAACCGGTTAAATCCGGATTCAAAGTGATTCCCTCTTTGATAACCTGCTCTTCCATCAGAGCCATCCCTATTCCCTGGACAGTCCCACCCTCTATCTGTCCTTCTACGTTCTGAGGATTTATAGCTTTACCGATATCAGCTGAGGTATACACATTTAATACTTCCACAATTCCGGTATCTGTATCAACTTCTACATCAACTACTTGAGTAACAAAAGTGTAGGCTACATATAATTTTTCACCCTGTCCGGTTTTGGGGTCAGGTTTATCAGTGTGAGGGAAGAAAGATGCTTCAGCTTTAAGGGTTTCTCCTTTTTTTGCAACTTTTTTAGCTAATTCCCAATAACTTAATTTATAATTCGGATTATCATTTCTTAAAATATAACCATCTTTTATTCCTAATTCCACATGATTACTCCTAAACTCAATACTGGCATAATGATAAATATTACTCAACAACCCTTCTGAAGCTTCTTTAACTGCATTCCCGGTAAAAAATGTCTGTCGAGTTGCAGAAGTAGAACCCGAATTTTTAGTCAAGTGGGTATCACCAGGAATAATTCGAATTATTTCCGGCTTCACTTTTAGAATTTCAGCGGCTATCTGGGTAATGGTAGTTAAAACACCCTGACCTACATCAGCAGCGGCAGTTTTAATTAAAATCTTGCTCCCTTCTTCAATTTCTACTGAAGCAATGGAGTGATCAGGGAATCCTTCTCCATACCCAAAACCGAACATAATAGTAGCAATTCCTCTACCTTGTTTCTTCATTGTCTTCCCTCCTTCCAGCCAGCTATATCTGTTGCTACTTTAATAGTCTCTTTCACCCCTACACTATGAGTTAATATTTGTCTATTGGGAGTAGAAGAGCCAATATCATAGGCGTTTTGCATGCGGAATTTAACCGGGTTAATTCCTAATTTATGTGATAGAATATCCATCTGAGATTCATAGGCAAAAGCCATCTGGTTTGCGCCAAAACCACGCATCGCTCCGCAATAAGTATTGTTAGTGTAAACTGTATAAGCAACACCTTTAACATTGTCTACATTGTAAGGGCCGGTACAGTGATACATCCCCTTATGAACTACTGCCAATCCGCTTGAAGCATAAGCTCCGGTATCTCCGATTACCTCTACCTGACAAGCAGTTAAATAACCTTTATTAGTAACACCCGTTTTCATTCGAATAATAAAAGGATGCCTTTTTGATTGAGCAATCATTGATTCTTCTCTGGTATAAGTTAATTTTACCGCTCTTTTGGTTTTTATTGCTGCTAAAGCCAAATGAATATGAACCGAGATGTCCTCTTTTTTTCCAAAGGCACCTCCGATAACCGGTTGGATAATCCTTATTTTTTCTTTGGGTAAGTCTAGAGATTGGGCAATATCCGCCTGGGTATCATGAAGCCATTGGGTGGCTGACCAAAGTTTAATAACACCATCCTTTTCATCGTAAAACGCAACCCCGGCTTCTGCCTGAAGAGGCAATTGGTCAATAAAGGTTGTTTTATATTCATTTTCCACAATCACATCAGCTTGAGCAAAGCCTTTTTTTATATCTCCTTTTTCTAAATAATGGGTAGCCAGGATATTACCGTCTTGATGAATAGGTGGGGCATCTTTTTCCATAGCTCGTAAGGGGTCAGAAATTATTTCTAATTCCTCCACTTCAACTTCAATCAAGTTGACTGCTTTAGAAGAAATTTCTTTACTCTCAGCAATAACAATAGCCAGGGCATCTCCCATATAACGCATCTTCTGACCGATATCGATAAGAACCGGTTGGTCCTTGATAATCAAACCAAAATTTTTCACTTTAGGAATATCAGCAGCGGTAATAATTTTAACTACTCCCGGTAATTTTTGTGCTTTACTTGTATCTATTCGATGAAGATAAGCATGAGGGTGAGTGGCTCTCTTGATTTTTACATACAACATATCATCAAAATAAATATCGTCAGAATATATTGCTTTGCCCGTTACTTTTTCCCGGGCATCTACTTTGAAAATGTTTTTACCTACATATTTTTTAGGCATCTTCTTCACCCCTTCCGCCACCTTTTTTCGATAATCTGTTTGCAGCTAACTTAATAGCATCAAATATTTTTTGATAACCGGTACAACGGCAGAGATTACCGGAGATACCCCGCTTAATTTCTTCTTCATCAGGATGAGGATTTTCTTCTAGCAGTTTTTTAGCAGCCAAAATCATCCCCGGGGTACAGAATCCGCATTGGACTGCTCCGGTCTCTATAAAAGCTTCTTGAACCGGATCCAGACATTTATCATCCCCTATGCCTTCGATGGTGGTGATAATTGCCCCATCAGCCTGAGGCGCTAAAATCAAACAGGAAGCCACCAACTCACCATTCATAATTACAGTACAAGCCCCGCACTCGCCTTTCCCACATCCTTCTTTGGTCCCGGTTAGATGCAGGTCATCTCTTATTAAATCCAACAAACGGGTTGAATGAGTAGTCTCCACTTTTCTTTTCTTACCATTAATAGTTAGTTCTATCATTAATTTACTCATTTATATGACCTCCGAGCTGCGTCTATTTCTTCAAGAGCATTAATCATAATTTCTTTGGCTACATCCTTACGATATTCTTTTGTCCCCCTGATATCATCGATAGGGGAAATCTTATCTTCAACTATTTGACCTAATTCGGCAAAATCCAATTGATCAAAATTTTTCCCCACCATTTTTTTTCTAATTTCTTTTATTTCAACGGGAGTAGGTGCTACTGAGCCAAGGCAAGTTCTTACATCTTTCACGGTTTTATTGTCTTTGGCCATCTCTACTACCAGAACCAGGGTAATAGTAGCAATAATTAAAGCTTTTCTCTTGCCAATTTTAATCCAGCTCCCGTAAGTCCTTTCAGAGGGCAGTGGAAGAATTATCCGGGTCAATAATTGAGCTGGTTCTAAGATAGTTTTTTTAGGGCCGACAAAAAATTCTTCCGCTGGCACTATCTTTTCTCCCTGTGTAGAGAGTAATTTGAATTGAGCGTTATAAGCCATTAAGGGGGCTAAGAGATCACCGGCCGGTGAGGCATTAACGATATTCCCTCCGATAGTTCCGCGACTCCTTATTTGGGGAGAGCCGATATCGGCAGCAGCCTTTCCTAAAACTGGAAAATATTTTTTAATCTCTGCTGATTTTTCCAATTGGGCGTGAGTAACCATCGCTCCAATTTCCATTTGATTCTGATGTATTTTAATTTCTTGTAATTCTTTAATATTTTTTAAATCTAGCCAACTATTAATCTCATATAGACGATCATAATATTGAATTAATAGGTCAGTTCCTCCGGCAATTACTTTAATTTCTTTCTCCTGTTTAGACAAAATATCCAGTGCTTCTTCTATTTTCCGAGGAGCAAAATATTCCTGACAGGGGACGGTTCTCTGGTGCATAAATCCTCCACCTCCTAACTTTGAATTAAATAACTGTAATCTTTTAAAACAGTACTTATTAATACGCTAATCTTTTTAAGTTCTTTAATATTATAATCTTTTGGATATTCAAAATCTGCAGGTATTATTGGTTCATTGTTTTTATTAATTTTCAATTTCCATAGATAATCTTTTAACCTTAAGATCGTTAACTTATCATCAGAAGGACCCGTGATAATAAATCCATTATTAGTACTGTTCTTAAAGTCCTCCATTGTAGTGAAAAGAGTTAGCTTGTCTTTGTATGGTTTGCCATCATAAGGGCAAAATGTAGCACAGTTTCCACATTCATTGCATAACGCGTCAAGATGAAGAATCTGAT
>DAOUWX010000351.1 GCA_030666935.1 Atribacterota bacterium
ATTAGTCGTTAGTGAATAGTGAATAGTCGTTAGTATTAAATACAAGATAAGATAATTAACCGATTGACCAATTAAATCAACCGTTAGCATATTGCAAAGCGTATTGCGTGAAGATCAATCCCCCTCACCCTAACCCTCTCCCTCCAAGGGGAGAGGGAATAAAGACGAAATAATTTTCTGACTCTTGAATTCTGAATTTTATCTCTTCTTTCTTAACTATACGCTAAACGCTGTACGCTGTACGCTATACTCGATACTCGATACGCGATACTAATATAAGATTGACATAGCGATATATTGCTGATATATTAAGAATATATTAGTAATATATGGGTGGTATTTATGATAAATAAAGATATTTATAAAGAACTTAAAAAACGGATAGTTTATCTGGATTATAAACCAAAACAAGTACTAAATATTAAAGAATTAGCGAAAGAATTTGGGGTTAGCCCTATGCCTATTCGAGAGGTTTTAATCATTTTAGAAAGCGAAAAATTAATTCATATAATACCTAATAATGGCATCTACGTTAATGACATAAGTTTTCAAGAACTTAAAGATGTTTTTGAAATCAGACTTTTTTTAGTTGGCCTTGCCGGAAAATTATCAACCCAAAGAGTAACTTCAGAAGAATTGAACAAAATGAAAGAACTTCTCGAAAAAATAAAAAAGGAAAAGAACCGAAAAAAATTAATTCAATTGGATGCAGAATTTCACGATTTGATAAACTATTCTACAAAAAATCAAACCTTGGCCGAGAATTTAAAAAAATTACGAAATCAAATTGGCCGCCTCTGGTTCTTTGCCAAAGAAAATGATGCTTATTCGCAAAAAATTCCCGAAGATTTTGAAGAACTTATAAAGGCACTGGAAAACAAAGAGCAAAACAAGAGTGAGCAGATCATGAAAGATCACGCTGTCCATTTTATAAATCAAATAAAAACGAGCTTGTATGCTGAATAAAATATTTTTTTCGAATTAGATTTACTTAACAATAAGGAGAAAATATGAAAAGAATTCTAATAACCGGTGCGCTGGGTCAAATTGGTTCTGAACTTGATTCTTTTTTGAGAAAAAGATACGGTAATGAAAATGTTATCTCCTCAGATATTAAATCTGTGACTAAAGAAATGATTAGCCAAGGCGGTACATTTGAGCATATCGATTGCTTAGATGCTCAAAGAATTTATTCTGTAATCAAAAAATATAAAATAGATACTGTATTTCATCTTGCTGCTGTTCTCTCTGCAATTGGAGAAAAAAATCCTCAATTAGCCTGGAAAGTTAATATTAACGGCCTATACAATGTGCTGGAAATAGCCAGGGAATATAAATGTGCTGTCTTTACCCCCAGTTCGATTGCCGCTTTTGGCCCTTCTACTCCCAAAGATAACACCCCTCAAGAGACAACTCAAAGACCTAATACTATTTATGGACTAACCAAAGTTACAGGAGAGCTGCTTTGTGATTATTATTATACAAAATATGGAGTAGATACCAGAGGAGTACGTTTTCCGGGAATTATCTCTCACATTGCCCTTCCCGGTGGAGGAACTACCGATTATGCTGTAGAAATCTTTTACGAGGGATTAAAAAATAAGAAATATACCTGCTTTTTAAATAAAGATACTTATCTGGATATGATGTATATGCCTGATGCTTTAAAAGCCACAGTTAACCTGATGGAAGCTGACCCTTCCCGATTAAAACACAGAAATGCTTATAATGTGACCGCAGAAAGCTTTAATCCGGAACAACTCGCTGACGAAATCAAAAAATATATTCCGGACTTTGAAATGAATTATAATGTTGACCCGATGCGACAGGCAATTGCCGATTCCTGGCCAAACCGGTTAGATGATAGTGCAGCCAGAGAAGAATGGGGATGGTCTCCGGATTATAATATGGAAGGAATGACCAAAGATATGATTGAAAAACTTAAGCTTAAATTATTTACTAACGTAAATAATTAGTTAGTTGGTTACTTGGTTAACTGGTTAATTGGTTTAGGAAAGAGAAGAAAGGAGTCAGAAGAATAAAATAGTATCAAGAATACAGTAATAAGTAATGAGTAACAAGAAAAGAGTTAGCCTGTTTACCGGTTACCCGGTTTACCAGTTAAAATACAAGTTACAAATTGCAGGTTGCGAGTTACAAATTTCTCAATTCTGTCATTCCCGCGGAAGCGGGAATCTATTAGAAGGTATTGCAAGCCCTGATCTGTCAGTGTGCAGCAATGTCATCTGTTAACTATAAACTGAAAACTTGTATTTAGAACTAACGACTA
>DAOUWX010000420.1 GCA_030666935.1 Atribacterota bacterium
ACCATTTGGGTTTTTATTTTTACATTAGGAATTTTATAGGGACCGGCTGCACTAACTGTAGCATATAAACCTACCCAGGGAGTTAAGTAAGTATAAGCTCCGGCATTTCCGATATAGTGTGCCTCTAAAGCCACAATTTTTCCGTTCTTTTTTGCTCCAATTTTATATTTCTCAATAAAAGCGTGTTTTTTGCAATGAGCCATTAAGGATTCTTCCCGAGTATAAACTAATCTTACCGGCCTTTTAGTTTTTAAAGTAAGTAACGCTATAAAGGATTCTACGGTAATATCTTCTTTCCCCCCAAATCCTCCTCCTATCATTGTACCGATATAGCGGACTTTATTGTGGGGAAGATTAAGCACTTCTGCTACATCTCTAAAATGTTCTATAACCTGGCTGCACACCCTGATATTAATTGTTCCATAATCATCTAACCAGGAAATTCCGGCTTCCGGTTCCAGGTAAGCATGGTCAATAAAAGGAATTTCAAATCTATCTTCTATAATCACTTCGGATTCGGCAAAACCTTTCTTTATGTCTCCAGTAAGGCAACCGAATTCGTTTACTATATTACTATCTTTTTCTCCGACTAAATAAGCATTTGGTTTCATGGCCTCTTCCGGGTTAAAAACTCCGGGAAGAAGTTCATATTTAATTTCAATTAAATCACAAGCTCTTTCTGCTATCTCTTCAGTTTCTGCGGCTACCAGGGCAATTGGTTCTCCGACAAATCTAATCTTCTTACCTTCTTCTGCTAATACCCTATATAAGCCTTCAAAACCTCCCTTAACATCTGTAGATTGGCCAAATTTAGTTACTGTCTCATTACGGGGAACATCGCGAGCAGTTAAAACTGCTTTTACTCCTTTTAATGATTTTGCCTTACTTATGTCAATTGAAACAAGTTTTGCAGCCGGATATTTACTGCGGCAAACCTTGGCATATAGCATTCCAGGTAAAGTAAAATCATCTGCATATTTAAGTTCTCCTCTTACTTTTGCCCAGGCATCATGTCTGGGAATCGCTTTCCCTACAACTTTAAATTCAGACATTTATATCACCTTCCCATCCATGATTCTCCACTGCGACATCATAAATAGCTTCTACAATTTTTTTATATCCTGTGCATCTGCATAAATTACCCGATATTGCTTTTCTAATTTCTGCCTTGTCGGGTTCAGGATTTGTATCTAAATAGCCTTTAGCTGCCATCAACATACCGGCAGTGCAAAAACCGCATTGCACAGCCCCATGTTGGACAAAACTTTCCTGTAATTTTTGACCTATTTTTGTTTTCTCCAAACCTTTAGCCGTTAATATTTCTTTCCCATTGGCTTGTATAGCTAAAGTAATACATGATTTAATAGTTTTTCCGTTCATAATAACTGTGCAGGTACCGCAATCTCCTTTCTCACATCCGCATTTTACTTCCGTAAAGCCATTTCGGCGTAAATATTTTAATAGAGATTCTTCAGGCTTAGCGGCAGTACTTATTTTTTCATCATTTACAGTTAGTTGTATTTTATATTCTTCCATTTAAAACCTCCTTTTTAGTAAGTAATAAGTAATGAGTGATATGTAATTAGTGTATTGACTAAATGGTTATTTTTTTCTTGTATTAATTAGTTAATTGATGAATTTTATATTTTTCTTGGTATTTTTTTACTAACGACTACTCACTATTCACTAACGACTA
>DAOUWX010000358.1 GCA_030666935.1 Atribacterota bacterium
CAAGCTTTCCTACATCAAGATTTAATTTAATTGAAGCTCTTTCAATTTCAGGATACTCCTTTGTTTCTAAAACCTTTGTTTCTAAAACTTCTTCAGTTTCAAGAGCTGTTTCGGTATCCGGAGCGGTTTCGATTTCCGGGATTACTTCAGTTTCTAAAGCTGTTTCAGTTTCAGGAACTTTCTCGATTTCTATAACTATTTCGCGGCTAAGAGTTTTTACTTCCCTTGCCATTTCTCCTTCAAAACTAATTCCCACATAACTTGCTCCCACTCCTGCAATAATTCCCAGAAATATAATTAGTGGTCCCAGGAAGGAAAGACTTCTTCCCCTAAAGATTAAAGATAAACCTAAGCTTATTACGAGTAAGGGCCAGAGTTTGAATAAATTTGACCATACAGACCAATCTAATATTTCCAAAGTATTTGCCAGGAGGATTGCGCCTACAAGTAAAAAAGTTAATCCCTCAACAATTTTATTTACTTTCATTTTTTTCACCTCAATTTATTTTATTAGTCGTTAGTGAATAGTGAATAGTCGTTAGTAAGACAGGCGTTTTGCCTACTTATTAATTCATCAATTAATTTACCAGATAACTAACTATTTCTTTTTACTCGTTACGGATTTAGTTTTAAACTAGCTAACTAATTAACCAAGTAACCAGCTAACTAAATATGTTATACGATATACGAATTTATTCTTGTTTAGTAAAATTAGACCAAGCGTTAGCAATTAACAGGTCAATTAACCTTTGTTGGTCAGAGAAAAATTCAGGATTCAGACTTAAGGCAATTTCACCTTCCCTTACAGCATTTTCGTAATCTTGGCTACGATAATAAGATAGGCCTAATTTATAATGTGCCTCAGAGAGGATATAATTTGAATCTGCTAACTGAAGAGCCAACTCATAATTTTGATGGGCCTTTTTGAGTTCTCCTGCGTCATAATGCATATTACCTATTTCAATAAAGGCCTGGGCAAAATTATCAAAAGTAAAATCTTTGATGTATAAGGGGTAAAATTTTTGGGATAATACTTTTTCCATTATGGCTTGTTCGTATTCTTTGCCTTTTAAATTAATAAGCCCTAATCGGTAATGTGCTATGGCTACCGATCTTTTATCTTCAGTAAATTGAGTGGCTTTATTATAGGCAGATATAGCTTGATCAATATTTCCCACACTGCTATAGTAATCACCTAAATTCAAACAACAAGCAGCACTTTCTTGGTAAGCTAAAAAATTGTCCAGGATATAAGGACTGGCTTTAAGTTTACCCAATTTTATATATGTCTCTGTTGCTTTAATAAACTGGTCATTATCCTGATAGAGCTGGGCTAATTCGGAAATAAGCTTGTCATTTTGAGGAATGAGTTCAGCAACTTTTTCGTATTCTATTATCGCCAGATCATACTCGAGTGTATCTTTATATATCATTCCCTTTACAAAATAGGCAAAGGCATTATTAGAGTCCTCGATAATAATCTGAGATAGATTTGTAAGGGCTGATTCTCTTTCCTCCATTTTGTACAAAGCATAACTCTGATTTATCCTGGCTAATATATTCATTTCATCTAAATCCAAAGCTTTTTGGTATTCTTTTTCCGCAGGTTCATATAGGTCTAATGAACAATAAAAATTTCCCATATTGATGAAAGCAAAGATATCAGGTTTCATGGTTTTACTTTCTATGATTTCTTGCAATAATTTTTCTGTTTCAGTACTGGCAAAGACAGTAGCAGCAAAAAGGGCTAATAAAATTATTAAAAAGATTACAAAATTTAATTTCAATTTTTTTCTATACATATCTATTATCCTTTCTTTTTTAGTATTTTATAATTTTACGGATAAAGCCGAAGAAATTTACCAAAAGAATTTACACCTAATATTTATATATTCAACATTATTTTCAAAAATCCTCTTTTTTATAAAATTTTTTTTAACTTATTTTAATTATATCATTTCTGAAGCGAATTCTTTTAATTTTTCAATGGAAACTTCTTAGTAGTCCTCACTTTTTGCAACCATTAAATATTTCGCCTCTTTAAATCTTTACTTTTTTGTTAAATAATTAAAGAACTTTTTTATATTATATATATTCTTTATTTTTAAAGCAAATTTCTCTTTTTTGTAGTATCGCGTATCGTATTAAAGAAATTAGGTTAG
>DAOUWX010000032.1 GCA_030666935.1 Atribacterota bacterium
TGGGATGTTAGCAGTGCTTCTAAAATATGGAGAAAATAGGGCAAAAAAGGGCTAAAAGTGGCATTTTTAAGAAGCTGAAAGCCTTGCAAAACAAGGGTCTTAGCGAAATATGGTCATAGCGGCGTTTCTTCAGGTGGCCTGGAGTGATTGGCTATGTTTTTAAAATAGGCGCTTAAAAGGGCTTAAAATGGCTTATTTTAGATGTGCTTGAAAGCCTTATTTCATAAGGGTTTTAGTGAGAATTTGGAGTGAGGGTTTGAAATAAGGGTAAAGATACTTTAAAAATATATGCGAACTATACAAAAAATAATTAATAAAAAGTGATAAATTCATACTATTATACAAAGGAAATGTTATATACGATGGCGTATATTTTATAATGGTAAACAAATTAAAGAAATATATAGTTCCTAATTGAGGTATAAAAAACGATGAAAATAGTTGTAGCTCCGGATTCATTTAAAGGCAGCATGACTGCTATAGAAGTATCGGATGCAATAGGGCAAGGAGTAAGAGAAATCTTTCCGGAAGCTGAAATTGTAAAAATCCCCATGGCTGATGGCGGGGATGGGACAGTTCAGTGCCTGGTTAATGCCACCGGAGGGGAAATTTTAAGAGAGAAAGTTACAGGTCCCTTAGTAGATGAAGTTTTGGCTTCTTACGGAATTTTAGGAGATAAGAAGACCGCAGTTATTGAAATGGCTGAAGCGTCAGGATTAACTTTAGTCCCGGAGAATAAAAGGAATCCGTTGATAACCACTACCTACGGAACCGGTCAGTTAATTAAGGCAGCGTTAGACCAGGGATGTAGAAAGATGATTATCGGGATTGGAGGAAGTGCTACCAATGACGGAGGGTCAGGAATGGTTCAGGCCTTAGGGGCAAAATTATTAGATAAAAACGGAAAGGAAATAGGTTTTGGAGGAGGAGAACTAAAAAAAGTTTTTCGAATTGATACAAAATACCTAGATAATCGTTTATCCGAGACTAAAGTATTAATAGCTTCGGATGTGAGCAATCCGCTTTGCGGACCAAAAGGGGCTGCTCAAATATATGGACCTCAGAAAGGCGCTACCCCGGAAATGATAAAAAAATTAGATGAATCTTTGGCTTATTTTGCTGAAATAGTAAAAAGGGATTTAAATAAAGATATAAAAGATATACCGGGCGCAGGAGCGGCGGGAGGATTAGGAGCAGGTTTAATGGCATTTTTAAATGCAGAGCTTAGACCGGGTATTGAGATTATAATTGAGATAGTAAAACTCGAACAAGCCATTAAAGATTCCGATCTGATAATTACCGGAGAGGGGAAGATTGATAGTCAGACTATCTACGGAAAGGCTCCTATTGGAGTAGCCAAGATTGCCAAAAAATACAATATCCCGGTAATAGCAGTAGCAGCCATCATCAGTGATGATGCAGATATTGTACATCAATACGGAATTAATACTTTGATTAAAATTTGTGAACCGCCAATAAGCTTAACCGAACCCAAACCCAAGAAAGTTCAGCTGATTAGAAGGTGTATAAAACAATTTTTAGAGAGAAATAAAGAAGCTTTTCAATGAGTTTTAAAGAGAAGGAAAGCATTTCCGAAGATTAATAGTCAGGAAAGATTCAAAGATAGGTTTTATAAAAGTAGAGGAATAATGGTATGGTCCATAGCCAAGAACTTGCTTAAAATCGGGCATAAGCTAGAAGTTTACGAAATCAATCCGGAATTTTTAAAAATATTGTGGCTATTAAGGGAGGGAAAGAGTATAGTGAAATTGTATGGATAGTATTATTTAAAGGGAATTGAAGAGCAAACAGAATAACTGAATCTTTAAATATGGAAGGGAGGTGAAAATCTAAAAGGGTATATTACTTAAAGAACTATGTAACTAAAAAATATATACATAGTTCTTAATAAATATTAAATAATCAAGGAGGTTGAAAAAATGTTTTCTCGTAAAAAAGTATTTGTATCGTTAATTTCAGTCATTGCAATAGCTGTATTGCTAATGGTTGGAGCTACTTCTGCGCTGGCAGCTGATAAGATTGTATGGAAATCTTCAGGTCATGGTCCTGCAACTGACCCATCTCAAATTTATCATGATAAATTATGCGAAGCTATTACTGAAGCCAGTGGCGGCCGGTTAGTAGTTAAAGCATTTGTTGGTGGTTCTGTCGTACCGGCTTACAAAGAGCTTGATGCTGTTCATGAAGGGGTTCTACAAATGTGTTATACTTGCCCTATGTATAATTTAGATAAATGGTCGGCTGCGGGATTAATCAGTTCAAGACCGGGCGGACTCCCCGGTGAAGCCTTGAGAACTTGGTTTAATTATGGTGGCGGAGCGGATTTAATGAATAAGATGATGGGTGATTATAATGTCATGACTTTCCCAGGTGCCTTATCTCCTTTGCCTGAAGAAGTTTTCTTTCATTCCAAGGTTAAGTTAGAGACAATGGATGACATTAAAGGCTTAAAGGCACGTTGTATGGGTGATGGCGGAGAAATTCTTGCAAGAATGGGAGCAGCGACCGTAATTATACCGGGTGGAGAGCTTTATGAAGCCATGAAAAGAGGAACGATTGATGCTTTTGAGTATTCAACTTTAGCATCTAACTGGGTGATGCATTTCAATGAAGTAGCAAAATATGTTTATCTTTCTCCCAGTAGAGCTCCCAGTGATCCTCAGTGCTTCTATGTCAACAAGGATGCCTGGAACGAATTACCGGATGATCTAAAAAGATTAGTCCAGGATGAAGTTGATAAATGGACTCAGGCACAACACGAATATCTGGTATATGAATCAGTCAAAGCAGTTGATAAATTCAGAGAAGCCGGTTGTGAAGTTTACAAAGTTCCTAAAGATATAGAAGATGCCCTTTTGGCAGAAGCTGCAAAATTCTATGAAGAAAAATCAGCTAAAGAAGGGGGAATATTTACTGAAATTTATAATTCTATGAAGGCCTACGGAGAGGCCTACAATGCTGTTCATTAATTCTTAGATTTCTTGAAACCATCGAAAGTATGGAACGATAAAACTTTAATAAGGGGCGAAAAGTATGGCCATGTTAACAAAATTACTTAAATTAATTGATTCAATTAGTGAAAAAGCTGGATCTTTGGGGAAATGGTTTGCTTTACTCCTCGTCTTGGTAGGCGCATATGATACCATTGCAAGACACTTCTTCAATGCGCCTACCATTTGGGCTTACGATACCTTGTGTATGGCAGGGGGTACACTCTACTTAATAGGAGCTTCTTATACCTATTTGCATGAATCCCATACCAGGGTTGACCTATTTTATAATCTTCTTTCCCCCCGGAGAAAAGCCTTAATGGATGTAATTTGTTCAATTTTATTTTTTTTCCCATTAATGGGCATAATGTTGAAACTATCAATTGTCTGGGCAATAAAAGCCTGGAGGATAAATGAAGTTATGTTTCAAAGCTTTTGGTATCCGCCGGCTGGTCCCTACCGAACTATTTTTGCCCTGGGACTTTTTCTTCTAATTCTTCAAGGAGTTGCTAAATTTATCCGGGATTTATATTTTGTAGTAAGAGGTGAGCCAATTGATTGAATTAAGTGCTGAAGTTGTAACTTTTCTTATGTTGGGAGGCGTGTTTGGCCTTGTTTTAACAGGTTTTCCTATCGCTTTTGTGATCGGTAGTGTGGCATTTATTGTGGGTATCCTGATATTCGGGCCGGATATTACCTATCATATTTTGTACACTAGATTTTATGGGCTCTCATTAAACTATCCTTATTTAGCGGTTCCCCTTTTTACCTTTATGGGTGTTATTTTGCAACATTCGGGAATAACCAAAGACTTGTATGATAGCTTATACGAATCCCTGGGGAACTTAAAGGGAGGACTTGCAATTGTTACTATTATTTTTGGAACAATCCTGGCTACATGTTTAGGAGTTATTGCTGCTTCAGTAACCATATTAACTCTAATTGCTTTAGAGCCAATGATATCCAGGGGTTATGATAAACCCCTGGCTGCCGGCACGATTGTTGCTTCCGGTACCCTGGGGATACTTATTCCACCAAGCATTATGCTGGTTGTTTATGGACCACAAGCAGGACTTTCTATAGGTCAGATGTTCATGGGAGCTATCTTTCCCGGTTTAATCCTTTCCGGATTATATATTGCTTATATCGTAATTCGATGTCGTATTAATCCTGAACTGGGACCTTCGACTCCTTCAGAAGAAATTACAAAGTTTTCCATGGAAAAATTCTTTAAACTTCTAAAATCTATGGTTCCGCCGGTGGTGCTGATATTGGCGGTGTTAGGTACAATTTTTACAGGTATTGCTCCCCCAACTGAAGCAGCTGCCATGGGAAGCCTTGCGGCAATCCTATTGGCTATAGCCTATAGAAAATTCAGTTGGAATCTTATCAAACATGCATGTATTGAAACATTGAGAGTCAGTTCTTTTGTCGTATTGATTGCTGCTTTAAGTTATGCTTTTGTAGGAGTATTTATGAGTGCAGGATCCGGTGAAGTTGTTTCTAATTTTATTCTGTCTGTTCCGGGAGGGCGCTGGGCTGCTTTCATAGTTATTATGTTGATTGTTTTTCTTTTAGGTATGTTCATTGAATGGATTGGTATTGTCTTTATTATTGTCCCTATTTTCTCACCTATTATAATTAAATTAGGATTTAATCCTTTGTGGGCAGGGATGATGGTCTGTATCAATTTGCAAATGGCATTTCAGACACCACCCATGGCGATGTCCATCTTTGTTTTAAAAGGAACTGCTCCACCCAAACTTGGTTTAACAATAGGGCATATTATAAAAGGAGTTATCCCTTTCATACTTATAATTATGCTTACTTTAGTGCTTTGTACGATATTCCCTGGAATAATTACCTGGTTACCGGAAAAAATGATCGGTTCATCCTGGTGAGATGGTAAAAATATTTGATACTTTGTAGTGAAGGTATATCTATGGATAGAAAAATTAATTTAGGAATTCTGGTCAATAATATTGTAGGAGAAAGCGACTTTTTAGCTGAGCATGGTCTCTCCATCTTGATTCAAGTACAGGAAGGAGAAAAAAAAGAAGAGCATCTGCTTGATTGTGGTAAAAGTAGCTCGACGCTGCTTCATAATATTGCTGCATATGGCATTAAACTGGCAAATTTATCACTTAAGACAATCATTCTCAGTCATGGACATTATGATCACACCGGGGGATTAAAGGGGTTTTTAGAAAATACATCCCAACCTATCCCTATTATTGGTCATCCTGACGTTTTTGCCCGGAGAGTTAGTTATGCAAGGGGCTTTAGAACCATTTCTTGCCCCTTCAATCAATCGGAAATAAGAGAAGCAGGAGGAGATCTTCTTCTAACCCGTGATTCAGTAAAGATCAATGATTATCTTATGACTACCGGCGAAGTTCCCCGGAAAAATGAGTTTGAAAAGAACCCGCATTTTCGAAAAATAACCAATAATCGTTGGCTGGATGATGAAGTAGATGATGATCTATCTATAATTATTGATGTCAATCAAGAAAGTTTTTTCCTGCTCTGTGGCTGTTGTCATGCCGGTTTAATTAATACTTTGGAGAGGGTCAAGGAATTAACCGGTAAAAAAAAGTGTTATGGCCTGATGGGTGGATTACATCTCGTCGGAGCTTCTCAGGAAAGAATTGATTTCACCATCGCTGAGTTAAAAAAATGGAATCCGGAAGTGATCATTCCTCTCCATTGTTCCGGAAAAGAAGCCATGTATCAGTTAAAATTTCATTTTCCGGAAAAAATAAAATTATTAAATTGTGGTGACTCTTTTAACTTTAATACTAAATAGATTGTTCTATATTACATACTCCCTCCTAAAATGAAGTTCAAAATAGCCAGACTGCCTTTCTCGCGCTTTTTGAATCCCAGAATCAGAAGAATATTTATTCGGAGAACAAAAGGGAATCAAATAATTTAAAAAAATTTGAAATTTGTGCAGTGTTATGTTAACATAAAAATGTCAACGATGGCATTACAATAAGTAAGAGAAATTATAGGATTCTAATTATTCTATTTTTCTATTAGCTATAAACGCAAATAATCCACTTTACGAACCGATAAGGCAGCTAAAATATTTGGATCTCAGGAAGGGGGAATAATATAGAGAAAAATAATTGTTTTTTTAGCAAAGAATATTAAAATATTTAAAGGAGAAAAAAATGAGAAAAAGTATTGTATTATTAGTTTTGATTATGGTGTTTAGCCTAAGCATTTTTGCTTTTGCAGAAAAGGCTGTTGTGGAATTCTGGACTACAGATAATGAAAAAGCCAGAATTGACGTACAGGAAGCAATCGCAGCAGATTTTATGAAGCTTCATCCTGATATTGAAGTAAAAGTAATTCCTGTTAATGAGCCTGATCTTCCTACAAAGATTGCTACTGCCAAAGCAGCTGGTAGATTACCTGATGTCTGCCGTTTCGGATTAGAATATGTAGCCGGTTTTGCCTTAGATGGATTATTAGATACCAAAGCAGCTACTATGGCCATTGCCGATATGGGTTATGCTAGTTTTTACAAAGGTGCTTTAGACCTTGTTCGTTCCCCTGTAGAAGGCATATGGGCAGCTGTACCTATTGATGGCTGGGTTCAGGGAATATGGTATAGAAAAGACTTATTTGCAGAAAAAGGGTTAGCTGCTCCTACCAGTTGGGATACGATTTTGGAAGCAGCCAAAGCTTTTCATGACCCGGCAAATGCTATGTATGGAATAGTAATTGGAACCGACCCGGGACAGGTATTTACTCAACAGGTATTCGAGCCTTTCGCTTTATCTAATGGCGCAACCGGTTTTGACAAAGATGGCAATATTGTTATGAATACCCCGGAAATGGTGGAAACTTTAGATTATTATACTAAATTAGCTGCTTATGGTCCTCCGGGAGCTACAACCTGGAGTGAGTGCAGACAGTATTATATTGTAGGTCAAGTAGCTATGATGTTCTATTCTCCCTATATAATGGATGATATTGCCGGATTAGTAGAAGCATATCAAGTTACAGTTCCGGATTTGGCTAAGAATACCGGTTTTGCTCCGATTATAGAAGGACCCAGCGGAATCAAGGCTTCTTACGGACAGTTAGTAACCTTAGGAATCTTTAAAGACACAGATACAGAAGCAGCAATTGAATTCGTAAAATATGTCTTAGGGCCAGGATATGTAGATATTCTCTTTATGAGTCCGGGAGGAAAGGTTCCTGTCCGTAAAGCTGTGATAGATGAATGGTTAGATCATAAGGTGTTTAGTCTTTATGCCCCGGAAGTAGTTGCAGATGTAGCCGGTGGCATGAATATGATTCAAAGATGGGGCTTTTTGGAAGGAAACATTGTTCCTTTAGTTTCAGATGTCTATGGCAGAAAATTAGTACCAGTGGTAATAGAGAAAATTCTAACCGGAGATATGACCCCAGAACAAGCAGCTGCCTGGTTACAAGAACAGACTGAGGCATTAAAGTAATAAAGCGCTTGTTTAGTAAAGATCAGGAAAATTGATCTTAACGGACTATGCAGCTAATTTTAGAATTAGCTGCATAGTCCTGCTTTTAAGTGGAGGTAAAGATGAGAAAAACAAAAACCCTTAATTTAGAACAAAGAGAAGCCCGTTTAGCTTACTGGTTTGTTGTGCCCACCTTTGTTATTGTTTTTGGTTTAGTAATATATCCTGCGCTTTATAATATATGGATAAGTTTTCACGAGGTTTCTTTGGGAAATCTCGGCGAAGGAGGAGCACCTTTTGTAGGGTTGCAAAATTATTTTAGAGTTGCGAAGGACTTTATGTTTAAAGATGCTTTAAAGGCAACAATCATATATTCTTTTTTGGGAAGTATTTTATCAATTGCTTTAGGTTTGGCAGCCTCTCTATTGTTAAATAGAAAATTTAAAGGAAGAGGGTTAGTAAGAGGAATATTTTTATTTTCTTACGTTGCTCCTGTTGTTTCGGTAGCTTTTATTTGGAAATGGCTGCTTAATCCGGTAAATGGGGTAATTAGCTGGGCTTTAGTGAGCATCGGCATATGGTCCGAACCTATTGCCATACTTTCTCAAAAGGGATGGGCGATGTTTATAGTAATTTTATTTCAGGGCTGGAGATATTTCCCCTTTGCTATGTTAATGATATTAGCCCGGCTCCAGGCTATTCCCAATGAATTGTATGAAGCAGCAGATATAGATGGGGCAAATATAATAAAAAAATTTTTCTATATTACCATACCTGAATTAAGATACGTATTAGGTACTTTATTTTTATTAAGATTAATGTGGACTTTTAATAAATTTGATGACATCTACTTATTGACCAGTGGAGCTGCGGGGACTAAAGTACTACCTGTGCTTACTTATGAATTTAGTTTTGGCATGCTTAATTTTGGTTTAGGTTCAGCTACTTCAATGTTCCTGTTTATTATTCTCGGCGTTTTTATGATATTTTATGTAAAATATGCCTTAGATTGGTAGTAACATCTATTTGAAATTCAATATTTTATGAAGGATAGGAGTTAAACAGAAGATGGCGAAAGGAAAAATGCCTTTTGGAAAAATTATAATTTTTGGCAGTATCGGTCTTTTTTTAGTGGTAATTCTTTTCCCTTTTTATTGGATGATAATTTCATCTATGAAGGGATTTTCTGAATTATTTGCCTACCCTCCCAGGTTTTTACCAGATAGTTTTAATTTAAGAGCTTATTGGCGGGTGTTATTTGAAGAAGGATTTGTTCTGTATCTTAAAAATAGTTTTTATGTAGCCTCATTAACAGCTATACTGAATTTAATATTGGCTTGCTTGGGAGCTTACGCTATAGCTCGATTAAGATTTAAAGGTAAATCCATGATGATGAGATCTATTCTTTTAGTATATATGTTTCCCGGAATATTGCTAATAATTCCTTTATTTGCTATGTTAGCAAAAGTAGGCATTATTGATAATTTAAATGGATTAATACTCACTTATCTGGCTCAAACTTTACCCGTTTCCCTATACATGTTATCTGCGTATTTCAGAACTGTTCCCGAGGAAATCGAAGAAGCAGGTTTGGTGGATGGCTGCAGCAGGTTGGAAGTTATAACTAAAATAACCCTGCCTCTCTCTGTGCCAGCCATGGCTTCAGTGGGGATATATACTTTTATGATAGCCTGGAATGAATTTTTATACGCTTTAGTATTTTTATACGATTCTAATAAATTCACTATGCCTTTGGGGTTGGTAAGACTTTATCAGTCCTATCATACTTCCTGGGATCTGGTAATGGCTGCTTCGGTAATAATTACTGTTCCCATAATCGTCCTGTTTTTAGCCTTTGAAAAGTACTTGGAACAAGGTTTGGTTGCAGGTGGAGTGAAAGGTTAAAAATTTACTTGCTACTTATTTTTCTCCTCAGGATAAGCAGAAAAAAATAGAGCTATTAATAGTAACCATGTTACTCTTCGCCGCTTGCTTAATAAACTAGATAGAATTAATTGGAAATTGAGAACCGAGAATTGACAAGCAAAAACCATAAAAAAGGAGTATTAAGTATGAAAGCAATAATTTTAGCTGGTGGATATGCCAAGAGACTCTGGCCTTTAACCAAAAATAAACCCAAACAACTACTTTCGGTCGGCGGAAGGCCGATGATTGAATACATTATGGAGAAATTAGAGACTCAAAAAGAGATAGATAAGATTATAATACCTACCAATGAAAAATTTGAAGATAATTTTAAGCAGTGGCTATCAGAATATAAATCAGCTAAAGATATTTTTTTGGTCATTGAGCCAACTTTATCAGAAAAAAGTAAATTAGGGTCGGTAGGAGCATTGGGATATCTAATAAGGGAAAAAAATATCGATGAGGAATTAATGATTATCGGAGGCGATAATTTATTTGAATTTGAATTAAGAGACTTAATTAATTACTATAGAGAAAAAAAAGGAAATGTAGTTGCCTTATATGATTTAAAGTCTATTCAGAAAGCCCGAAGCTATGGAGTAGCAAAGGTAGATGAGGAGATGAGGATAATAGATTTTGTGGAAAAACCCGAAAATCCACCCTCTACTCTGGTTTCCACCGCTTGCTATGTATTATCTTCAGAAGGAGTAAGAAGCATTTTAACTTATTTGGACAAAGGAGAAAACCCTGATGCTATAGGATTTTTTATAAAATGGCTAATCAATAGAGAAAGAGTTTTCGGATTTGCATTTTCGGGCAGATGGTTTGATATCGGTTCTTTGGAATCACTTAAAGAAGCAGATTTAATATATAGTAAAAATAAGGGGGAAGATTTGTAATGAAAGATAAAGTAAATATAGTAGTAGGAATTTGCACTAAAAATGTTGAAGATACCATCGAAGGAGTAATTAAAGTAGTTGACCGGGGGCTGAATGACTATTTTCCGGAGAAGAAAAGTCTAATTATAGTCTCAGATGGTTTTTCCAAAGACCGCACCAAAGAGAGGGCTAATAAAACTGTAACCAGGACAGAGAAGTTGGTACTGGATCAAGTTGGGAAAATCGGTAAGGGGAATGGAGTAAAAACCATATTTATTAAGGCAGAAGAAGTAGGAGCAGAAGCAGTAGCTTTAGTAGACGGTGATCTTACCAGTATAATCCCGGAATGGATAAAACACTTAGTTCAGCCTATATTAGCCGGACATGATCTGGTTGCCCCCTTTTATGCAAGACATAAATATGATGGGGTGATTACCAATAATCTGGCTTATCCTCTGACCCGAGCACTTTACGGGATTTCCATCAGGCAACCTATTGGGGGAGAATACGGTCTATCTGCTAAAATGGTGAAAAAAGTTTTAGTTCACCCTCTTTTCCCGGCTGAATTTGGAATAGATATATTTATTACTACAGTTGCTGCCTGCGAAGATATGAAGATGATAGAAGCGAAACTGGGGATAAAGAGTCATGATTCCACCAAAGATTATAAAGATCCCAAGGTCTTATTATTTCCTATGTTCAATCAGGTAACAGGAAGTATTTTGGATTTGACCATTTTTTATAAAGATTTTTCTAAAGGGAAAGTGGTAAATAAAAACATAGATAGGATTGGGATAGAAGAAGTAGAGACACCTGAAGAGGTAGTTATGAATATATCAGGATATATAAATGATTTTAAATCCGGATATAAAGAGACAACAAAGAAAAAGAATATTTTCTTACCAGCAGAGATAATATCTTCTTTAGATAAAATATCTAAAAGTTCCGGTGTGGAGGACTTTAATTTTCCTATAGATTTATGGGCTCAAATAGTATATCATGGTTTAAACTATTATGAACAGAGAAGAGATAGAAAAGAAGGTATTTTAGAGATATTAAGAATTTTATGGCAGGGGCGTATAGCCAGTTTTGCTATTGAAACAAAAAATTTAGATGCGGAACAATCAGAAGAAGTAATTCAAAATCAAGTAGAAGTTTTTAGGGGATGCAAAGAAAAAATGTGGAAATGAGGGGAAGGCAGTACATACGATGGTAGATAAAAAAAGTTTAGAAAAAAAATACTCTATCGGTGTTGATTTGGGAGGAACGAATATTGTCAATACAGTAGTAAACTACCAGGGGAAGATAGTAAGCCGCCTGAAAGTTCCAACTTTAGCCGAAAGAGGCAAAGAATCTACTATTAAAAGAATAGTTGAGACTATCCATGAAAATATTGTTCAATCCACCATAGCTTCCGGTGATATAATAGGAATAGGGATCGGAGCACCCGGTCCCCTCGATGTTAAAAAGGGAATCATTAATTTCGCTCCTAATCTTCCCGGATGGAGAGATGTTCCTTTAAGGAAAATATTAGAAGATGAATTTAATATGAAAATTGTTTTAGAAAATGATGCCAATGCAGCTGCCTGGGGTGAACGCTGTTTTGGGGCAGGCCAAGGTGTAAATAATTTAGTGTGTTTTACTCTGGGTACCGGAATCGGCGGCGGAATAATTATTAACGGAAAGATATATCATGGTAACAATTACGGTGCAGCAGAGTTAGGACATATGACTGTAAATAAAGATGGTCCTCGTTGTAATTGTGGCAACTATGGGTGTTTGGAATCCTATTCTTCAGCTACCGGAATTAAAAATAGGATAAAAAATAGAATAAAAGAGGGAATAAAGAGTGAATTTTTAGACTTTGATGAGGATAAGTTATTTGAATCGCTCAGATTAAAATCAATTTTTGAAGTTGCCCGTAAAGGAGATAGATTAACTAAAGATATAGTTGAAGAAGCAATTTCGTATTTAGGTATAGCCATTGCCAATATCGCCAATATATTGAATCCTGAAATGGTGGTATTGGTTGGAGGAATAACTAACGAAGGTAATAAACTGCTTATCCCTCTTAGGAAGGAAGTAAAAAAGAGAGCACTTTATTCCAATTACAAATCTCTTAAAATTGTTATCGGAAAATTAGCTGGAAACGCCGGTGTTCTTGGTGCAGCAGCTCTTCTGTGGATTTCTACTAACTGTTCATGCTAAGTCAATTTTTTAAGAAACAAGGATAAAAATTTTACAACAGTAATAGATTAAAGTAGAAAAAAAGTTAAAGTGAATATGAATGATTTAAAAAAATTAAATTTTTTTTATTTATAAAAGAGGGTTTTTTAAATTTTTATCGAAATATAGTAATATAAGTAAAAATTAAAAGTATGGGAGGTAAAAATGTCAAAAAATTTAATAGTTTTATTTATAATAGTTTTATTAATTGTTGGCGGTTTTGGTATTTATACTTATGACCAATCCAATCAAGCAAAGAAAGAAGTGGAAGAAAA
>DAOUWX010000190.1 GCA_030666935.1 Atribacterota bacterium
ATTAACCAATTAAACCAGTCATTAGTAAATGGTATTTCGTTAATATTAAATGAAATCAAAAAACTACGCAATTAAAAATTAGACAACTAATAAATTTTGTCAAGGATTTTCACTAACGACTAACGACTATTCACTAACGACTAGATAGAGGAGGGAAAAATAAACATGCTAGGAATGGACAGAAGTCTGGGCATAGATTTGGGTACTGTAAGTGTCTTAATCTATCAGAAGGGGAAAGGGATTGTCCTTCAGGAACCTTCGGTAGTCTCTATTTTAAGAGATAGCGGAAAAGTTTTAGCTGTGGGAGAAGAAGCCAAACAAATGTTAGGGAAGACACCGGGGAATATAATTGCTATTCAGCCCATGAAAAGCGGAGTTATCGCCGATTATGAGATAACAGAGAAGATGTTGAGTTATTTTATCAGAAAAGTTTGTGGTAACAGTAAGGTGTTTCGTCCTCAGGTGGTAATTTGTGTACCATCGGGAGGAACAGAAGTAGAAAAAAGAGCAGCGATAGAAGCAGCTATGCAGGCTGGAGCAAGGAAAGCTTATTTAATTGAAGAACCGATGGCAGCAGCTATTGGAGCCGGCTTAGATATTAGTGAACCCTACGGAAATATGATTGTTGACGTAGGGGGAGGAACCGCAGATATTGCCGTTATCTCTTTAGGCGGAATTGTGGTAAGTGAATCATTGAGAGTAGCAGGTAATGATTTTGATGAAAATATTATTAAATATATTAAAGAAAAATACAGGTTAATGATTGGCGAAAAAACTGCTGAAACTTTAAAGATTGAAATCGGTACTGCAATGGAATTAGAAGAAGAATTGTTTACCGAAATAAGAGGGAGAGACTTAGTATCCGGGTTGCCCAAGAGTATTTCAATTGGCTCTAATGAAGTACTAAAAGCCATTTATCCTTCGTTGAAGATAATAATTGAAGGAGTTAAAACAGTTATGGAGAAAATTCCTCCTGAACTGGCTGCTGATATTGCTGATAAAGGTATTATTATCACCGGTGGAGGGGCATTGTTGAGACATTTCGATGATTTGTTAACTGAAGTGACCGGGATACCAGTTTATTTAGCTGAAAATCCAATTTCATGTGTAGCTTTGGGGGCGGGGACAGTTTTAGATAATATCCATGTGCTTAGGAGTGGATTAGTGAGTTCGTATAAGTAACTAGTCGATAGTCGTTAGTGAATAGTCGTTAGTATTTAGTATAGCATATAGGGTTTAACGTGGAGCGGATAGAAAAATCAATATATAGATATATTAAAGAAATAAGAAGTCAGTAGTCAGGAGCCAGAATCCAGAATTGTTTTAAGTTATAAGAGTATATTTTGGTTGTATGTTCTTCTAACTTCCGAATTCTTAAATAATAATCATGGTTTTTAGCTTTTAGTTTTAACATTTTAGTTGCATACTGAAAACTGCCAACTGAAAACCTGTATTTAATGCTAACGACTAACGACTAAATATAAAGAAGGTAAAGATGAAAATGAAATTAAATAAAAATATTTGTATAAAAATTATATTTATTTTATTAATTTTATTTAGTATGGGTATAAATTTAGCCTTTAGCCAGAATGTTTTTATGCCAATTTCGGAGATAACTCCAGGGATGAAAGGGATAGGAAAAACTGTTTTTCACGGAACGCAGATAGAGACTTTTCAGGTGGATATCATTGATATAGTTAAAGGCGAAGGCGGAATTAGTCATTTTATATTAGCCAATTTAAGTGGAGATAAGATTGAAGAGGGTGGCGGTATCTCAACAGGGATGAGCGGCAGCCCAATATATATAGATGACAGATTGATTGGAGCTGTATCTTACGCTTGGGAAATGAGTGAACATAATCTCTGCCTTGTAACTCCCATTCAGGAGATGTTAGAAATATTCAATCTCCCCTATGATAATTATCAGACTACAGCGCAAGAACATAAGATTAGTAATTTTTTATGTTTTGCAGGGGAAAATGTAAGCAAGATAATAATGAAAAATACTATGGAAAATAATAGTTTTCCAGAATTAGCAGACCGAGAGGAAATTATCTTTTACCCCGTAGTTTCACCGATTATTATAAATGGCATTAAAGGTAGAAGTTTAGATAGGTTAAACAGTTCTCTAAAAAAATTTAATCTTATGACTATTCAGGGAATCGGGTTTAACAAAAATAATGAAATAAACTTTCAAGAGGTGGGAGAAAGCCCTTCCAATAAAATAAAAGCTGGTTCTGCCATAGGAATACAATTGACTCGAGGAGATGTTAATATCACTTCTATCGGAACAGTAACTTATCGAGAAGGAGATAAGATTTTGGCTTTAGGGCACCCTTTTTTAAAGAAGGGTAGGGTTTCATTCCTTCTTTCTGCAATATATGTTTATCATAGTTTACCTAATATGGTTATGCCTTTTAAATTAGGTTTTCCTTTAAATTTAGTGGGGAAAGTCGTTCAGGACAGGGAGGCAGGTATATTAGCCATGCTGAATTCTTATCCTCGAATTATTCCGCTTAAAATAAAGGTAACAGATGTAAGTTCAGAATTATCCTACCAGATGGGAGTCCAAATTATAAATAATTACGATCTGTTAGAGTCCCTGGTTTCAAATATAACCGTACAGGCTATAGATAATGCTCTGAATAGAATAGGAATAGGAACCGCTCAGGTAGAGATAGAGATAAAAGGTGAGAGAGAAGGACAAGAACTTTTACGGAAGAACATGTACTACAGTTCAGATGATATAGCTATGCAGGCGATTATCGAAATACCAGAAATTATAGATTTAATCGCAAATAATTATTTTGAAATAGTTGATTTGACGGCGATAAATATCGATATTAAAATAGATAGTAAAAAGAAAATTGGTAGGATAGAGGAAGTTGTATTAGAAGATCCCTCAATTAATCCGGGAGATTATCTTGAAGCAAAAATTAAGATTAAACCTTTTCGGGGAGAGTTAATCGAAAAGATGCTGACCATTCAGATTCCTTCCGATACACCCCCAGGTGAGGCTTTATTAATGGTAAACGGAGGAGGAGAGTTAGATAATCAACAAGAGGAGCCTGTAAATAGCAGTAAACAGGGTTGTAAAAGTTTAGAAGAGGCTTTTAAGGATATTTCTGATCGACCAAGAGGCAATCAAATTATCGGAGAAGTAATTATATATTCTAATGAATTGCCTTACGAAGAAAATATTAGTGATGGTGACCTAAAGAAAGAAGAAGATTTAATAATTTCTAAGATCGAAACAGATATGGTCATTGAAGGATACCAGGAGGTTTCTTTTACAATTGAAAATGGAATAGTCGTTAGTGAATAGTGAATAGTCGTTAGCTTTAAATACAAGTTTTCAGTTTTTAGTTCATAATTGCAAGATGCAAGTTTATTTAGTTATTTAGTTAGCTGATTTAATCCTAAATCCCTAACTAAATAACCAGATAACTAGCTAAACAACTAACCAAATTAATAAATTCGGATGGAAAAATATGAAGATAGTAGCTTTGATTGCGGCTGCCGGTAAGGGGAAAAGAATGAATGCCAGGATAAGCAAACCCTTTATTCCTATTTTTGGCAAGCCAATCTTAGCTTACACCATTGAAAAATTTGAAAAATGTAAATTAATTGATAAAATATACATTACGGTTAGCCCTGAAGAGAAGGAGCTTTGTCGTAAAAATATAATATTAAAATACAATTTTTCTAAGGTTAAAGATTTAATTGATGGAGGAGAGACCAGACAGGATTCAATATACAATGGCCTTAAGGCATTAGATAAAGATACAGATATAGTAGTAATTCACGATGGTGCCCGCCCTTTAGTTGAAGAAACTATCATCCGGGATTCAATTGAAAATGCACAGAAACACGGAGCAGCGATTGCCGCTATTCCTATTAAGGATACTGTAAAAAAGAGTGGAAATAATTTTTTTATAAATAGAACTCTTAATCGAGAGGAGATTTGGAGAGCACAAACTCCTCAAACTTTTAAATATGATATAATTTTACCTGCCTATTGTCAGGCTTATGAGAAAAAATATTTAACCACAGATGATGCTGCGACTGTAGAAAGATATGGATATAAAGTAAAATTAATAATAGGTTCAGAGGAAAATATTAAAATAACTACTCCTTTTGATATAATTGTAGCAGAGAATTTTTTAAAGAAAGGATTTAGATTTAATTTTAAATTATGAAAGAAATTGAAATAGATAGCTATTCCAAGATAAATCTAACTCTAAATATCCTGGGAAAACGCCAGGATGGATATCATAATATTGAGACCATAATGCAATCTATTAACCTTGCTGACAGAAT
>DAOUWX010000250.1 GCA_030666935.1 Atribacterota bacterium
TCCAACATGGGTAATGCCGTGGGTGCTGCTCCAATTAAGGCTGCCATAGATAAAGGTGTAACGGTAGGATTGGGGACTGACGGTTATACTACCGATATGTTTGAAAGTATTAAAGTGGCTAATCTCTTACAAAAACACGAGTCACACAATCCTCAGGCTGGCTGGGAAGAAGTCTTTCAGATGGCTTTTAAGAATAACCGTGAGATTGCTACCAGGTTCTTTGGTAAAACCTTGGGAGTCCTTCAAACCGGAGCACCGGCTGATGTTATAGTGGTAAATTACTATCCGCCCACTCCAATTACCAGTCAAAATGCTTATTTTCATATTTTATTCGGCATTAGCGGAGATATGGTCGATACTACTATTGCAGGCGGCAAAATCTTAATGGAAGACCGGGAGATAAGCGGTTTAGATTACCAAAGAATTACCAGAAGAGTGAAAGAGCAAGCAAAGGACTTTTGGAAACGATTTTAATACAGGGGACGGTTCTCTGTTCCTTTTTTTAGCAGGAGGAATGGATATATGGAAAAAGTAAATGAGAATGAATGTAAATTTCGAGAAGGAGATTGGGGAGTAAAATATATTCTAAGAGGGCCTCGTATCGATTGGGGAATAATTCTCTTAAAACCGGGTAAAACTACAGGTGCTCATGGGCATCAGGAAGTAGAGGAGACTTTTTATTTTATAAAAGGTTCTCCTAAAATACTGGTGAATGATGTAGAATATAGAGTAAAGGAAGGAGATGCTTTCCGATTAGAACCTCTTGAAAAACACGGTATTGTGAATGATACACAGGAAGAGGTAAAGTTGATATTCATTAAAATCCCTTATCTTCCTGAAGATAAAATTACCTATTAATATAGATAAAATTTAATTGTATAGGAATTTCCTTTTTCTGCAAGCCCTAATAATTAGTATATAGTATTTCGTATATCGTATATGGTGAATAGTGATGAAACGAAAAACGCAAAATGAAAAGTGCAAAACGTAAAACCATAGCTTAAAATTAAAAATACAAATATATTGTTTTGTCTATTGAGCATTATATTTTTTATCTCGCATACTATATAGTAAAATGAAAGGATAAAGAAGCAAAAAAATAAAACTTAAAACTTTAGTATTAAGAAAAAAGGTTTTGAGTTTTGAATTATGGTTTTTCGCTTTTCGTTTTAAATTTTTCAATATATAATAAATTTTTATATATTAAATGATAAAAAATATTTTCTGTATTTTTTTCAAGATTTACTTGACATTATAAAAAATATAAGTATAATTATTCAGTGTATAATTAATAATTGTTTGAATGATAAACTAAACTGAAGCAACAAACAACAAAACAATCTTTTTCATAATTATACCTCCTTTACAAGCTCGTCTTGCTATTAGCAAGGCGAGCTTTTTATTTTTTTTCTGTAAAAAAGAGGATTTTTAAAAGTATTTGTAGAATTATAAATTATATCTAACTTTTTAAATAAAGAAAATAAAACTTTAACCAAAGGAGAAAATTATTAAAAAGAAAATAAGAATATTTATAATTTTCATAATTGTTTTAAATGTATTCTTCTGGCTAAGTAATTTTTCAGTAGATGGCAAGTTTTACGTAGTCAAGGATAAAGAGGGAAATATTGTGCGCTTTACCTCCCAGTATCAAATTTCCAGTAAAGAGAAAGCAGCAGGTTACACCATTATTGAAAAATATAGTCTACCCAAAACAACAGATCCCTATGGTTTTAATAAAATAGATTGGGAAAAAGCAGAAGCACAGGCAAAAGAAATACAAGAAGCTTTATCAGACGGAAAGGATAAAAATATACCCTATCCGGAATTTACCGTGGTAGCAACAGCTTATACTCCCCATGAAAGGTCCTGCTGGCCTTATGCTGATGGTTTTACTTCAACTAATTACAAAGCCGGATACAAAAGTATAGCTATTGACCCGGAATACGGGACATTCCATTATGGAGATGTACTTTACGTAGAAGGTTATGGAATAGGTCTAGCCAATGATTGTGGAAGTGCCATTAAAGGTAATAGGATTGATGTGTGTTTTAACCTGGGAGATGAGCAAAAAGCATTAGACTGGGGTAGGAAAAAAGTAAGAGTATGGATATTAAGTCGAATTGCAGAAGGTAAATAGTATTCTTTAAATAAAAGAAAAGATAATTAGATTTAAATAGTAAAAAAAATTGTTTAAGAAGGAGGAAGTCGATGAAAAAAATTAATTATATATTTGGTTTTTTGCTACTGTTTATAGGAGTGCTATTAATTTTGTCGAACTTTGGGGTAATAGAAATTATTTGGGAGAATTTGTGGCCTTTATTTTTATTAATACCCGGGATTGTTTTTGAATTGAGTTATTTTATTTACAGAAAGGATGCAGGTCTTCTGGTTCCTGGAGGGATACTTATTACTTACGGCCTCCTATTTTTAGTTAATGTCATCTATGGTTGGCGCTTAATGGAAGATTTGTGGCCTATATTTCCCTTGGGTGTTGCAATAGGTTTGCTCCAGCTTTATCTTTTTGGGCAGAGAGAGAAGGGACTCTTGATTCCTATAGGAATATTAGGGGTTGTTTCTCTATTTTTCTTAATTAATAATTTATTTTTTATTAATTTTGGTCTTGTAGCAGGAATTATGTTAATGGTAATCGGGATATGGATTATTTTTAAGAAAGCTAAATAAATTAATAGAAAATAGGTGTCTGTCCCCATTTTACTATATTTTACTATTTTATATTTTTAAAAAATATTGAAAATATTAAATTATTTTAAATTATATTCAAAAAAAAGAAGGATTTTTAAACACCTATATAGTATATGTATTTAATATAAAAAAATGATATACAAATATATCATCTAAATTGGTTAAAGTAGGGAGAAAGGAGGTGAAAAAAATTCTTTGTCCTGCTTTAATTTAAGTAAAGGTGATATAAAAACCGGTTAGCAATCTAAAAAGAGAAGATATTAGTAAGGGAACTTTGGATACTCAATTAATAAATTCTCCTTAAAGGTTGGCTAACTGGAAATATAAAAAAACCAAGGAGGATAAAAATGAAATTTAAATTTAGATTATTGTGTATAGTGCTTGCTCTGTTCCTAATAAGTGCCTCTGGTGTTTTAGCAGTACAATTTGAGCCCATTTCTGGATTCTCTGATGAGGCAAACCAACAATTAGCCAAGGTTTTTGATGCTATTGCCGATGAGAAAGGCGAAGTGGTAGCCGCTTTCGATTGGGGTAAAACTATTTCCCATAAAAGAGAGGGCAGTGGTTATATGTCACATAATATAATTTTAGA